>JAYRWF010000378.1:0-3933 GCA_041918195.1 Anaerolineales bacterium | reverse complement strand
TGGGCAAAGCGTCCTGTTCCGCTTCCGCCTGGGGTTGGATTCTGCAGATTACGCCTGGGGCTGGTGGGTGGATGACGTTCAAATCTATGAGTGTGTTCGCTTCAGTGACGTAGGCACCAATCACTGGGCTTATTCCTGGATCGATAAACTGGCTGTCAACAACGTCACTGGAGGCTGCGGCAATGGCAAGTTCTGTCCCGATGGGAAGGTCACCCGCGCTCAGATGGCTGTATTCCTGCTGCGCTCCAAATACGGTTCTTCATACAATCCCCCCGCAGTGGGAGCCAGCACCGGCTTTGCCGATGTTTCCACGGGTTACTGGGCCGCGGCCTGGATCAAAGAACTGGCTGCTGAAGGAATAACTGGTGGCTGCGGAAACGGAAACTACTGTCCCGAAGGTAATGTCACCCGTGATCAGATGGCTGTTTTCCTGTTAACCGCCAAAAATGGTGCAGGATATACGCCTCCAGCAGTGGGAGACAGTACTGGCTTCACAGATGTCCCCATAGATTATTGGACGGCAGCCTGGGTCAAAGAACTGGCCGCTCAAGGTATAACAGGTGGCTGTGGCGGCAGTAACTATTGCCCGTCTACTCCTGTCTCACGTGATCAGATGGCCGTATTCCTGGTCAAAACGTTTGTCCTTCCATAAGAACATTTCCTGACCAACCCGGGTGAAACCAATTCACCCGGGTTTTTTAATTTTCAAATCATCTTCGCTAACTTTCCAACGTCACCATGAACAGCGTGTCTTTTTTAACCTTTAGATTACATTGAATTCAACTTTTAAGCTCATTTTTTTTACAGATTTCCAATCAAGGTTCTTCCCCGAAAGATAAAAAAAATTTAAGATTCAGTTCTATTTTGAAACTGTCACTTATGTTATACTTTTATGAGTAGAGCCTTAAAGTTTCGTATTAATATCTTCCGAATCGGGGAAATGGCAACCGACTCACGGTAACAAAAGTTTGAAAGGAGGCATGTTTTTGAAGTAAAGATTACCAATTAAAGTGCAATGTACCGACTCTACAGTTAGAAAAAGTTTCACAGATAATGATTTCCCAGGAGAATGTCCAATGCGTATTCAACGAATGTCCTCAGGGCTTTTGCGCCTTGCAGCGGCACTGATCGTGTTCGTCCTGGTCTTTTCCCAGTTCGGCCAGGCACAGGCACAAAAACCGACTCCCCCCCCCGCCAAAGAAAATAACATCACAGGTGTAACTCTCGATGAGGTCGAAAGTTACTTCGGTCGTCTTGGAAATATTCAGGGACGAATTAGCGTGGTGGTGGAATTGGAAGATACCCCCGCAGCCCTCATTTATGCCAAGCGGACTTCCCAGTCCACCGCTATGGCTTCCAGCCAGGTACAGGTTATTAAATCCAAACAGGATGCAACCCTCTCCGCCATTCGCGGACTCGGTATCCACGCCACTGAGTTGTACCGCACCCAGAAAGTTTACAATGGCATCTGGATGACAGTCGACTCGAAGGATGTGGCCAAGCTGACTGGCATTCCTGGTATCAAGGCCATTCACCCCATGATCCCCAAGGAATTGGACCACACCACCAGCGTCCCTCTGATCGGCGCTCCCGAAGTGTGGGGCGGCCTGGGTGGTTTCCTGGGTGAAGACATCACAATTGGCATCATCGATACAGGCGTGGACTATGTCCATACCAACTTTGGCGGCCCTGGCGTTTATGACAATCAGGATTTCACCAAGTTGACTGAAGCTGCGAACCTCTTCCCGACTGCCAAAGTTGTGGGCGGCTGGGATTTCGCAGGTGATGATTATGACGCCAACCCGGACAGCGCTACCTACAACCCGGTCCCAACTCCCGATCCCGATCCGATGGACTGCAACGGCCATGGCAGCCATGTGGCTGGTTCTGCAGCAGGCTTGGGTGTCCTGCCCGATGGCAGCACCTACGCCGAAAGTGTCGGTGATACCTATGCCGATCTCGAGGACCTGACCGCCGGCGAATATATGGACAAGTTCCGCATTGGCCCAGGCGTGGCCCCTCAGGCTAGCCTGTATGCCCTGCGCGTCTTCGGCTGCAACGGATCCACCGACCTGACCGAACAGGCCATTGAGTGGGCCATGGATCCCAATAATGATGGTGACTTCAGCGACCACCTCGATGTCATCAACATGTCCCTGGGTTCCTCCTACGGTTCTGAATACGACGCATCCGCTGCCGCCACCAACAATGCGGTTATGGCTGGCATGATTGTCGTCACCTCGTCTGGCAACAGCGGCGATGTGTACTACATCACTGGCGCGCCGGGCATGGCCCGCTATGCCATCAGCACCGCCAACACAGTTGACTCCAGCGGTGTCGTGGGCGCTCTGGAAGTTACCGCGCCAGTCGCTCTAGCCGGCCAGATTCCGGGTACGGAAGCAGCCTTTGGGCCCGAACTCGACACGACCGGGCTGACAGGCGACGTGATGCTGGCGATCGACGGCACGGCACCCGCCAATGATGGTTGTCAGGCCATCACCAATGACCTGACCGGCAAGATCGCGTTGATCGACCGTGGCACCTGCTCCTTCAAGACCAAGGTACGCAACGCGCAGAATGCGGGCGCCATCGGCGTCCTCGTCGCCAATAACGTGGCCGGTTTCCCCATTACCATGGGCGATGATCCCCTGATCACAGACACCATCACCATCCCCTCGATGATGACCAATCTGGCGTCTGGTACCAATATTAAGACTCAGCTGGCTGTCCCCACCACCGTCACTGTCCGCCTGACCTCCGAATACAGGGATCAGTTCCTGCTGTGGGACACGGCGGTGGAAGACACTCTGGTCTCTTCCAGCTCCCGCGGTCCGGCCCGCGGCGGCACCCTGCTCAAGCCTGATATTGCCGCTCCCGGCGACTCGATCTTCTCGACCGCCACTGGCACCGGCAATCAAGGCGTCAGCTTTGGTGGCACCTCGATGGCCTCTCCGCACATGGCGGGTGTCATGGCCCTGCTGCGTGAGCAGCATCCCACCTGGTCTGTGGCCGAGCTCAAGGCTCTGGCGATGAACACCGCCACCAATGACGTGTATGTCGGTCTGAACCACACCGGCAACATGTACACACCCACCCGTGTGGGCGCTGGCCGCGCCAGCGTGGCTAATGCTGTCCAATCCGACGTGATCGCGTACTACAAGAACGATCCCGGTCAGGTCAGCGTGGCCTTCGGCCAGGTTGCAGCGGCGACTCAGCAGACTCTCACCAAGAGCATCGTACTTGAGAACAAGGGCGCGATGGCTCACGCTTACAATGTGGGCTTTGAGTCGCGCTACCAGGCCAACCCTGGCCTAACCTTTACCCTGCTCGATGACGGTGGCGCTGTTTTGACCAACCCCGTAACCGTGGCTGCCGGCGATACTGTCGAGATCCAGGTGCAGGTCACCATCGACCCGCTCCTGCTCAGCCGCGCGCGTGATGCGACGATCTCAACCGCTGGTGCCCGCGAACGCTTTAGTGAAGGCGGCGGCTATGTGACCCTGACCTCCATCGGCAGCGCCCTTGACCTGCGCCTTCCAGTACATATTGCCGCCCGCCCAGCTTCAACCATGAGCGTGGTGGAGAATAGCCTCGACCTGCCGGCCGCCATGACTGGCACCGTCAGCCTGACCCCCATGGGTATGCCGGTTGACACCGGACCTGACTGGTCGCTGGCGTACATCACGGAACTGATGCACATCAGCCCCAATGACGCCATCAGCAGTGGCCCCGTAGATGCCGCCGACCTGCATTACGTGGGCGTCATTTCTGACTATCCCTATTACACATTCAACAGCTCGTCGATGTACTTCAGCCTGGCCACCTATGCCAAATGGGATGCCCTGCGCAGCGTCGAATTCGACATCTACGTCGATATTGACGAAGATGGCGTCGATGATCTGGTGATCTACAACAGCCACACCGGCACATCCT
>JAYRWF010000377.1:0-6593 GCA_041918195.1 Anaerolineales bacterium | reverse complement strand
TGGGAAAGGACATTGAGAATTTTGAGCTGGTCCGAATCCAGGACCTGGATATGACTCGCGGCCTGACCGAGCGGCTAATGAACCTGGGCGATATCCATATCACCGGCCACGACCCATCAGACCCCAAAATCACCCTCCGAAATATCTCTCAACCTGAGGTAGTGTACGAACTGCTGCGCAAGGCCTGGCTGGCAGCCCGGAAACGCCACGGGCTCCAGTTCCGCGAATATATGTAAAACCCACAGGCAACCAGCAGCATTTCCGTCCGGTGGAAGGTAACCAGCCTGGAATGCTGCTGGTTGCTTAAGGTCAGTCCGAGCACTCCACCCAGAGGCCGGGGTTATCTTGAGCCGTGTGCTTATTGACAGACCAATAAATTGCACTATACTAGGCTTTGTTTGTTCACTTAACTTGCAAAGTGGACCTGGGCTCAGGTTACCAAAGCAGGCATGAAGAAAGCCACCCACCAATTGACCAAGGCGCACAACCGCAACCTGGTTTTTCAGACCATCTACGACCAGGAAAAGATCAGCCGGGCAGAGATCGCCCGGCGAACAGGTTTAACCCGAACAACAGTTTCCGAGGTGGTGGCCATGTTACTGGTTGAGGGTTTGGTACAGGAAGTTGGCCTGGGCGCTTCCCAGGGGGGAAAGGCTCCAGTCTTGCTCAGCATCGTGCCAGACAGCCGCTGCCTCGTGGCACTGGACCTGGCGCAGTCTGAATTCCGAGGCGCCGTAGTCAATTTACGGGGAAAAATCATCCACCGTGCACAAGCAGCCGTCCAAGACCGATCTGGAAATGAAGCGCTTGCCCTGGTTTACCAGATCCTGGATCAACTGGTTGCCTCTACTGACCTCCCGATTGTTGGAGTTGGGGTCGGGACGCCTGGCCTGGTAGACACCCGGCGGGGGGTGATCATTAATGCTGTCAACCTGGAGTGGCTAAATGTTCCCCTGGCAGAACTACTCGGGAGAAGATATCGACTACCAGTGTATGTCCTCAACGATAGCCAGGCGGCAGCGCTCGGAGAATATACTTTCGGAGACCGCCATTCCTCAACAAGCAGCATGATTGTTATCAACGCCAGGCAAGGAATAGGCGCTGGTATTGTGCTGCAAGGCAAGCTCGTCCAGGGTGATGGTGGAGGCGCGGGCGAGATCGGGCATGTGGTGGTCGCACCAGAGAATGGAGAACGATGCCGCTGCGGAAACACTGGCTGCCTCGAGACAGTTGCTAGCGCCCAGGCTTTGCTGTGGAAATATAAAGCGAATCATCCCCTGAGACACAAACAATCCATCAACCTGGAACAAATCCAAAAAGACTTCCTGGCTGGGGAACCATTTTCCTGCCAGATTGTTCTCGAGACTGCCCAGGCGCTGGGTAAAGCAATCGCCCACTTGCTAGCAGCGTATAACATCCATTTAATTTTACTGACCGGTGACATGACCTGTTTTGGACAGGAATGGCTAGAGGTTGTCTGCGATACCGTTCGAAAGAATACACTGCCCTGGCTGGCAAATCCAACCCTGATTGAGGTGGGTAGCCTTGGGCAAGATGTTGTACAACTTGGCGCTTCGGCCCTGCTACTAAGCAATTACGCGCTGTTATTTAAACATAAACAAACTCAAGATTCCAATCCCCCGGATAATCAGGAAGGCGAACATACTCTCAATGCTCAAGCTCAGTGAACCAAAACTAATCCCACCGCTCGAAGCCGGGTTTCGCCCTGCGGTCCTGGCGAATCGCGCCTTTCGGCAAGCAACGGCAGAAGATGGTGTGCCTTTGGTGCTCGGATTAGTACGCGACGATCAGCAAGTCAGTCGTTTCGAAACCCGTGTCTTCCCCGAAGGTCACCCGCAGTCGAATGCCAACCTGGAATATATCGAACGCCTGGTGAAATTTTTACTCTGGGCGCGTGGTGGGCATACCGTTTATGTAGGCGGTCCCCGATCCATTGGCGAGGAATTAAGCCAGATCTACGCCCCGGGCGGGTTGCGCCAATTTGATTACGATTTTATGGGTCGCCAGGTATATGAGCAGGAATTTCGCATCCTGCCTTGCGCTCCTGAAGATGTCCCGCCAACACGAGAGATTGGTAAATCGCTTGGCCGTCACCTGGAGGGTTGCAGGATCGGCTTTGACCTTGGCGCTTCGGATCGAAAAGTCAGCGCGGTGATTGATGGCCAGGCCGTCTACAGCGAAGAAGTTGTCTGGGAACCACGTAAGCAGAGCGACCCTGAATACCACTACCGGGAAATCCGAGCAGCCCTGGAAAGCGCGGCCGCCAAAATGCCGCGCGTGGATGCGATCGGCGGTAGCTCCGCCGGTATTATTATCGACAGCCGACCAATGGTCGCCTCCCTTTTTCGGGGAATTCCTGCTGATCGGTTCCACGAAATTAAGCAACTATTTATTCGTTTACGCCATGAGTTTGGCGTCCCGCTGGAGGTTGTGAACGATGGGGACGTTACGGCGCTGGCTGGTTCCATGTCGTTGGAAGATAATGGGATCCTGGGGATTGCGATGGGTTCCAGCGAAGCTGCGGGATATGTCGATTTAGAAGGGCATGTCCTGGGCTGGCTGAACGAGCTGGCTTTCGCTCCGATTGATTACAATCCAGACGCTGCAGTAGATGAGTGGTCAGGGGACGCTGGCTGTGGATCAATGTATTTCTCTCAACAGTGCGTGTTTCGCCTGGCGCCGAAAGCTGGGATTCAGATCCCTGCTGAGGTGACGGATGCAGAAAAATTAAAACTGGTCCAGGAAAAACTGGAGGCAGGACACTCTGGAGCGGTGGATATCTGGAAGAGCATGGGGATTTACCTGGGTTACGGCCTGGCGCATTATGCGGATTTTTACCCGTTGAAGCATGTATTAATCCTGGGTCGCTGCACATCCGGCAGCGGCGGACAGATCCTTCTCGACCAGGCTCAGGAAGTGCTCAAAGCTGAATTCCCGGAGCTGGCCGAAAATCTGCATATTCAGTTGCCAGATGAACGCAGCCGGCGGGTTGGCCAGTCGATCGCTGCCGCCAGCCTGCCAATCATTTCTAAATAGGAGTCAAGATGAAATTTCACCAACCCGGATCCGAAGTATTTATTCCAGATGGGCTCCCAATTGGGCCGGCCCTGGCGCGGACGACTCACCTGGCTATTGCTGCGCACCAAGATGACCTGGAAATCATGGCAGCTGCGCCAATCCTGGAATGCTTCCAACAGGCAGAACGCTGGTTTAGCGGGGTTGTGGTGACGGATGGGCGCGGTTCTGCACGCAGCGGCCCCTATGAACACTATACTGACGAGGAAATGCGCCTGGTGCGTTTTAAAGAGCAGCGCAAAGCTGCGCTGGTTGGCGACTATGCCGCCCAGATATTGTTGGATTACCCGAGCAAAGCGGTCAAAGATGGCGCCAACCAACAACCAGTCGAGGATATCCTCGCGTTGCTCAAGGCAACCCAGCCGGAATTCGTGTACACCCACAACCTGGCCGACAAACATGATACCCATGTTGGGGTAGCACGCAAAGTTATTGCAGCGATCCGGCGTTTGCCCCCGTCTGAAAGACCTCATAAGCTACTTGGCTGCGAGGTATGGCGGGACCTGGATTGGATGATCGACAGCGACAAAATCGCCCTCGACGTATCTGCCAACGAAAGCTTGCAGATGGCGCTCTTAGGCGTCTTTGACTCCCAGATCGTGGGAGGAAAACGTTACGACCTGGCTACGATGGGCCGCCGCCGAGCAAACGCCACCTACTTTGAATCGCACGGTGTTGATATTACCACCGGGACTTCCTTTGCAATGGATCTCACTCCTTTGTTACAGGACCCAGAGCTCAGTATTGAGCGTTATATTAATGACTTTATCCAGCGCTTTTCGCAAGACGTCGCGGAGCGACTAAAACGAACGGCTTAGCATCAGGAGGCTATGATGAATTACGGTTATTTCGATGATGCCCGGCGCGAGTACGTAATCACCCGCCCCGACACCCCCCTACCCTGGATCAACTACCTGGGGAACCAGGAATTCTTTGGACTCGTCTCAAACACTGGTGGGGGTTACACTTTTTACAAGGATGCGCGCCTGCGGAGACTGACTCGCTATCGTTATAACAACGTGCCGCTCGATACCGGCGGCCGGTATATTTACCTGCGCGATGATGATAGCCAGTTATTCTGGTCGTCTTCCTGGCGACCTACCCAAAGCGAGTTGGAAAGTTATGCGTGCCGGCATGGCCAGGGATACACAATCATCAGTAGCCGTTTTAAAGACATCCAGGCGGAAACCCTAATCTTTGTTCCGCTTAATGAGAACCTTGAAATCTGGCAGCTAAAAATCACCAACCTGCGTTCCAAACCCGCTGCTCTTTCCGTGTTTTCAGCGATTGAGTGGTGCTTGTGGGATGCCTGGGATGATGGGACCAATTTCCAACGGAATTTTTCCACCGGCCAGGTGGAGGTCGAAGAGGGCGTGATTTATCACAAAACTGAGTATCGGGAACGGCGCGATCATTTTGCTTATTTTGCCTGCTCTGAACCCCTGGCTGGTTTTGACACCCAGAGGGAAGCGTTCCTGGGTGCGTATCGAGGCTGGGACCGGCCCCAAGTGGTAGAAAATGGCAAATCAAACCACTCCATTGCACATGGCTGGGCTCCAATTGGCTCGCATCATGTTCGGCTTACACTCGCCCCAGGAGAAACACGCCAGGTGATCTTCTTACTGGGCTACCACGAGAATCCGAAGGATGACAAGTTTGATCCGCCAGGCACGCAGAATATCAACAAGCGGAGGGTCCGGCCAGTTATCGAACGTTACCTGAAGGCAGTGCAAGTTGAGACTGCCTATGAAGAACTACGCAGCTATTGGGACAGCTTGCTTGGTCTCTTCCAGGTTCAATCGCCTGATCCGGATGTCAACCGGATGGTCAATATCTGGAACGCGTACCAGTGCATGATCACCTTCAATATGTCCCGTTCAGCTTCCTTTTATGAATCGGGGATCGGCCGGGGGATGGGATTCCGCGATTCGAACCAGGACTTGCTGGGATTCGTCCACATGGTGCCGGAACGAGCCCGGCAGCGCATCCTCGACCTGGCAGCCACGCAGCTACCTTCAGGTGGCGCTTACCACCAATACCAGCCGTTGACCAAGCGCGGCAACAACGATGTCGGCGGCAATTTTAACGATGACCCGCTATGGCTGGTGCTGGGCGTAACAGCGTATATCAAAGAAACCGGCGACTGGTCCATCCTGAAGGAACCCATACAATACGACAACGAGCCCGGCAGTGAAACGCCACTCTACGAACATCTCGAACGGAGCATCCAATATACCCTGGACAGGCTGGGACCGCATGGGCTGCCCTTGATCGGGCGAGCAGATTGGAATGACTGCCTTAATCTTAACTGCTTCTCCGACACCCCCGGACAGTCTTTTCAGACAACCACCAACAAAGAAGGCAAGGTGGCTGAATCGGTCTTTATTTCTGGCCTGTTCGTCTTGGCTGCCAGGGAGATGGCAGACCTGGCAGCAAACACCAGTGGAGTGGAGCAGAAAGAAGCACCGGAGTTTTACCATGCAGCAGCCCAAAAAATGACAAACACCTGCTTGGAGGCAGGTTGGGATGGGGCGTGGTTCCGCAGAGCGTACGATGATTTCAGCCAACCAGTTGGCTCAAACCTGAACCAGGAAGGCCAGATTTTTATTGAGCCCCAAGGCATGTGCGTGATGGCTGGAATCGGTCTGGAGGGCGGACAGGCGGCTCTGGCACTCACTTCGGTGAATGAACGCCTTGCTACACCCCATGGGATCATGCTCCAACAACCGGCATACTCGCAATACTACCTGCATCTAGGAGAAATCTCTTCCTATCCCCCTGGGTATAAAGAAAATGCCGGGATCTTCTGCCACACAAACCCATGGATTATGATCGCTGAGGCTCTCCTGGGGCATGGCGACCAGGCATTCGATTATTACAAACGGATCAATCCCTCAGCACGGGAAGCGATCTCCGAGCTGCATCGCTGCGAACCGTACGTCTATGCCCAGATGATCGCCGGACGAGACGCCCCAAGCCATGGCGAGGCGAAAAACTCCTGGCTGAGCGGTACTGCAGCCTGGAACTATGTCGCCATTACGCAATGGATCCTGGGCATCCGCCCTGGGCTGGATGGACTGACGGTCGATCCATGCCTGCCCAGCGCCTGGAATGGCTTCCAGGTGCAGCGCAAGTACCGGGGAATTGAATATAAAATACAAGTGCACAATCCCAAGCACGTAAGCCAGGGCGTCAGCCGGATTCTGGTCGATGGAAAAGAAATACCTGGCACTGTGCTGCCGCTATTTGAGCCAGGCAGCTCTCACCAGGTTGAAGTGTTTTTGGGATAAGGCGTACGCCTCCCAGTCATAAGTAGAAAAATCTGTCTAGAAAAAACGACTAGACAGCCCCTTTGGTTAAAAAGAAAAAGTCTCTTGGCAATGACCTACTCTCCCAGGGGGTCGCCCCCCAAGTACCATCGGCGCTGACGGGCTTAACGACCGGGTTCGGGATGTGTCCGGGTGTACCTCCGTCGCTCCAATCACCAAGAGACTTGT
>JAYRWF010000376.1:0-2760 GCA_041918195.1 Anaerolineales bacterium | reverse complement strand
TCCGGCCTCATCGCCAACCTGGGCGGCAAACCACGGGCGCTGTTCTTCACGCGCAATGGACTTACCGTGCTCGACCCTGCCACGGGAGCCGTGGTTCAGCAGGTCCGCCACCGCTACAGCCCGTTTCTGCTGGCCGGAGAGGACCAGCATCTGATTGCTGTTTGGGTCGACGCCGATCAGCAGCAGGCCGGGCTGCTCATGCAGCAGTGAGAGTGCAAAATCCGGGTACCCTAGTGTCAGGTCAAAGATCACCGCCTGGGGTTGGCAGGCGCGTATCCAATCGACCACATTCGTCTGCGCGGCTGCCAGCGTGATCAGCTCGAGTGCAGGGACCTGCTCCAACTGAGCTCTGATGCCTGCCAGGAAGACTGAATTGCCGTATAAAATTAGACGTGAATTTGGGGCCATGCGCGCCTCTCTTTTGATCCTTAGATCGAGAATAGCAGAGGCAAACGCACTTGTCACTTGCAGATGCGCTAGTCTTTGGACTGCGGAAACGATAGTCTTAGTCTATTTTTTTGTCATTCCATGCTGGGCGGCATAAGCAATGACCTGGGCCCGGTTTTGAAGGTGCAGCCGGTCCAGGATCTCCCTCATGTGATAACGCACGGTCGGCTCGCTGAGGTGGAGCGTCTCGCTCACCTGCGGGTAGGTCAGGCCATCAGCGACCAGGGTCAGGATCTCAATCTGGCGTGGAGTCAACTCCGTAGGCCCATCTTTCACTGGCGTCGTCTCGATATGCTGCGCCTGGCGGGCAAACTCGGCCAGCAGCCGGGCGGCCAGCTCGGGCGGCAGAGCAGTTCCATAGCGTTCGACCTGGGCAACCAACTCCAGGAACCGCTCGGCGCTCTGGCTTTTAAGTAAATATCCGCTCGCCCCGCTTTTAATGGCCTCAAACAGGTGCTCGTCAGTAGCAGAGACGGTCAGTATGACAATTTTGATCTGCGGTATCTCGGCTTTGATCAGGCGGGTAGCTGCCAGCCCGTCGCACTCCGGCATATCGATGTCCATCAGGATCAGGTCTGGACGCAGGAGCCGGGCTTGCTTGAGCGCCTCCAGCCCCGTGCCAGCCAGCCCGGCAACTTCAAATCCGTTCGTGTTCAATAGGACTTTGAGCGATTGTAGGAACAAAGGGTGATCGTCGACGAGCAGAATTCTCATGTTGGCTTCCTGTTTCCTGCTGAAGGGCTGGGTATTGGCACATTAACCACAACGCGCGTTCCCTTCTCTGGGCCCGAATCGATCTGCAAGGTCCCTCCCAATGCATCAACGCGCTCGCGCATGGATCGCAGTCCAAAGCCTGCCCCGGGCTGGGTCACAACTGGAGATGGATCAAACCCCAGGCCATCATCGGATATGATGACCTGCAGCCTTTCGCCTGAAAGCGTCAGGCTAACCTGGGCGTAACGGGCGTGAGCATGCTTGCGGGTATTTGAAAGTCCTTCCTGAATAATGCGCAGGAGCTGGACCGCCACGGTCTGGGGCAGTTCTCGCCCTGCCAACTCCGAGGAAACGCTGAGCTCGACAGGCAGGTTGAACTGGTGGTTAAAGCGTCTGAGGTACTCCTGCAGGGTGGCCAGGAAGGATTGTTCTACTGAATCGACAGATTGAACTCCCAGCAGGTACTCGCGCAGTTCGGCCTCCGCTTGCAGTGTTGTGCTTGCCAGGCCATCGAGGCATTCACCCATCTGGGAGGTTTTCCCCCGCTCGAGCAGCATACCGGCGGCGCTGGCTTGCAAATGCACGGCTGCCAGCACCTGCCCCAGGCCATCGTGCAGCTCGCGCGCCAGCTGCTCGCGCTCCTGGAGCATCGATAAGGCGCGCTGCTGCTCGAGGATCTGTGCCTGATATCGACGTTGTTCCGTGACATCGTGGAGCATGAGCAGTCTGCCCACTGGAACCCCGCGAAAATCATCCAAGGGGGAAAATTTCAGTTCATAACAATGGGTTTCATCGCCGGAGCCCATCGTTATTTCGATTGGCTTTGAAATATCCCTTCCATCGACTTGAAGCGAGTTTAAATTGAGATTCTCGGGGAGGATTTCCTCGATCGGTTTTCCCTTCACCTGCTTTAGAGGAGCAGCTAAAATCTGTGATGCCGCCGGATTCAAGCTGGCTACCCGCCCCTGCGCATCCAGCACCAACATGCCGTCGCATAGCTGTTCGATCACCATCTGGCGAGCAAGAGGGATTGGGTCAAAGATGCGAAAGGCAAACAACGCGATGAAATACATCGGAATCGGAATCCAGAATGCATAGATTTCAACTGGTAACGTGGTATGGATAACCCGGATTGCCTCCAGCCCGTATACCACGCGCGCTCCCACCTGGCCGGCCATTATGAGCGCTGCCGGCCAGCGATGCTGCGGCGAGCGTATAAACAATCCTACCAGGACGACCAGATTAACGATAGCCAGCCCATACACATAACCCAGGAATATCCAATTCCCCAACCCATTCACAGAGACCATCTCGCCGTTCCATGTAAATCCTTGCCAGGCCAGGTGATGAATGTCGTTGGTAAGTATCATTCCAACGTTCATCAGCCAGGGAATGGACAACAGGGCCAGGTTGCGGCGGGTTAGCCAGCGCCCCGGCCTCGCATATTCTAAGAGAAAGCAGGTGACAGCCGTGGTGACAGGGAGCAGCATGGCAGACTGGAACTTGATCCAGAAGATCTTGGTCGAGGCTTCGACCGCCGCAACTTCCAGGCCGATGCCAAAGGTCCACAGCCCCGCTAACAGGAGGGCGAAAGCAAAC
>JAYRWF010000375.1:0-3326 GCA_041918195.1 Anaerolineales bacterium | reverse complement strand
CAGGGATCCAATTTAGCGCCTTCCTGGTAACGCACCAACAGGTCAACTTCTTTGCGCACTTCGCGGTATAAACCGATCCGCAAGTTGCGGGTATCGATCAACGAAGCGACTTCCTCGGCAATTGCATCAAGCAACTCTTGTAAACGCTGGATGCCGGCGATCCGGCGGGTGATCCGGTTGAGGGTTTCGATTTCAGCGTAAAGTTGCGCTTTTACCAGCGCCTGGGCGACCAGGTTGGCAACGGCCATCAAAATTCGCTGGTCGGTTGAATCGTAACTACCTGCCTTGGGGTGCTGGAGGATGATCGCGCCAATGGCGCGCTCCTGGACCAGGAGCGGCACACCCAGCCAGGCGTTGGTTTCATCCCCTGCGCCCCACTGGTTGCCTGGCACCGGCAGCGGTTCAGCTTTCCGGTCGGTGATCAGCAGTGGAGCGCGATGGCGGATCACCCAGTCGGTCATGCCAGGCTGATCGTCGCTGAGGGCCAGCAAGTGGGAATGGCTCGCTTCTCGGAGGCCCTCGTTATACCCAAAGACAAAGTCCAGCATGCCAGAGCGGCGGTTATAGATAGCAATATCCAGGTTTTCGACATTCATCAAGCGGCCGAGGTGTTCATAGGCAGCCTGAAGAATTTCTTCCTGGCGTAAGGAGCCACCGACCTGCTGGCTGAGGTCCAGCAAGGTCTGCAGCAGGGCATGCTCGCGCCGGGCGGTATCGCGGTCGCTGCGGGCCTGCTGGGCGTCGATGCACAGCACCAACATCTGGTGAAGCACTTCGACCTGGACCGGCTTTTCCAGGAAGCGGTAGGCCCCAGCTTGCAACGCCCCGGTTTCGGGTTCTTTGCCATAGCCGGTCAGCAGAATCACGTCTACCTGGGGCTGCTCGGCCCGCAAAGCGCGCATCAGGTCGATCCCGTTCATGCTGCCCTGGAGCACCTGGTCGATCAGCGCTACCTGGTAACGATTGACGCTGCGGGCCAATTGTAGCGCTTCCTCAGCATTCCCAGCTTCATCCACGTAATAGCCATAGTCCATGCGCAGCAACTCAGCCTGGCTGGAGCGGAAGTCCTCTTCGTCATCAACGAACAAGATCATACCGGCGGATATTCCGAGATCAGACATGGAAACCTCCTTGCTCCCTGGCGACCTGGAGCTGGATTGCAAAGCTGGTCCCGGCCAGGATTGGGCTCTCCAAGATGAACACGCGCGCCCCAAACTTGGCAACCGCACTGCGGGTAACAAATAAGCCGATCCCCGAACCGCCTTTTCGAGTGCTGAAACCGAGCTCAAAAACTCGTTCCCATAACTGGCGATGGATGCCTGGCCCATTATCCCGCACCACCACCTGCACCCAACGCTCGCCCTGGAGCTCCAGCAGGCTGGCGGATAAACTCACCCGCCCATCGGCCTGCTGTTGGTCGCTGATTTGCTGGATTGCGTTCAAGACCAGGTTGATCAGGGCCTGTTCCAGGGCGACATCGTTGGCCGAAACCAGCGGAAGCGCTTGTGGCAGGGGATCCAGCTGCAATTCGACCCGGTTCTTGCGCGCCGTTACCGAGAGCAGCTCAAGCACGCGCGGCAGGGTGACCGCCAGATTGCAGACGCTGCCTTGTTGTGGGCTGATGAGCTGCTGGAAAAGCAAGGCAATATGGTACAGGCGATCAGTTGTGCCCTGGATGGCCTCGACTTGTTTAAGCAGTTGCGGAATCGGCGTGGTAATGCTCTCTCCGGCGCGTGAGGCGCGCGCCACAGCCTGGCTGTAGCGCTGTAAAAGCCCGGCCTGATTGATCAAGGCATTGATCCGGTTATTGACTTCATGCGCCAGGCCGGCACTGATCTGACCGAGCAAGGCAAACGATTGGCTGGCAACCAGCAGCTCCTGGATGGCGTAGCGCTCGATAAGCGCCTTGAACGAGGCGGCAGCAAACCCCGCCTGGCTGCGGTGGCGGGTGCTGAACTGGCCGCTTTCGGCGTGGAAGAGAAACAGCCCATAGCCCAGCGAGCCAGCCGTGGCCAGGGGGAAAGCCAGGCAAGCGCGAAAATCCAGCAGGCGGAGCAAGAAGCGGAATTTTCCCCGCAGCGAGCGCCGCACCACATCGCCTTCGAAAATCTTTTCGCCTTCTACAATCACGTCTTTGATCGGGCTGAGATCGAGATCCTGGCGCTCACGCTCGAACACTTCCAGATCGAGGCCAGATTGGGCGGCTAACTCGACCCGTTTGGAGACCAGGTCCATGGCAAAGACCGCGCCAGCGCTGGCGCTGGTTTCCCGAACCAGGCTCGCCAGGAGCTGGGCGATTGCCCGGTTTAGATCGCGCTGGCTTTCCAGCCTGAAGTCGAGCTCAGCGGCTTCCTCATTCGCCTCGCCGGCCGGCTCAAGGGAGTTTACGGATTGCTTGACCCCCTGCTCGAGGGCAAGCAATAACGCATCAAGCTCCTGGATGGTGAATGGCTTCAAGATCCGGCTGACCAGGGATAACCCGGCCAATTTTTGCTCTTCGTGCGGGCTCAACGGGTAACCGCTCAGCAGGACAATGCGCAGCTCGGGGTCCAGGGCCAGCAACTCGGCCGCCAGGTCAACCCCGTCCTTCCCGGGAATGTGGGCGTCCATCAAGAGCAGGTCGGGCGGGTCAGAAGCGACAACCTGGGTTACCCGGGCGGCATCCTGGATGGTTTGAACCGTGTAACCGGCTTCGCTCAACAAAGTCGCCAGCGAGTCGCCCAGGTCACCCTGATCCTCAACCACCAGGATGTGCTGCAAATAACCGGGCCGGCTGCGCAGGATGTATGGAAATGTCTCGGCTTCGCGCTCTATTTGGTAAGCCTGGCCACCTTCTGGCAAAGCGCCGGCAGCGGAAGCCGGCGATTGGGGGGCTGGGAGGTCTTTATCCAGTGGGCTAACACTCACGCCCGCGTTACGGATATGTTTCAGGGATTCGGCGATGCTCAGGTAAACCTGGCGTTTTGGGTGATCGATCCTGAGAATGACCGCCCGCACCTGGTCGCCCGGCCACAGGTGCTGCTCAACCTCGACCAACTGGTCGGGCAAGATTTGCGAGCGGTGCACCAAGCCCTGCACACCCGGCGAAAACTCGACGAATGCGCCATAAGGATAGATCCGGCTGACTTCCCCCGTGATCGCCTGGCCGACTTTATGGGATTGCAGAAACGTATTCCAGACCTGGTCTGCGTCGCTAACCAGGTGCTTTGATTTGCGGTCTGGTGGATTTTCCGGTTTTAGCGCCATACCTACCAGCCTCTCCGTCCATTCGATTGCCACGCCTGACACGAAGCCCTGATTCCTCAACTAGGAATATGTCATCTATT
>JAYRWF010000374.1:0-4245 GCA_041918195.1 Anaerolineales bacterium | reverse complement strand
GGCACGCTGCTACTGATCAGCGCGCCGGTCAGCCCAGCCAGCGCCCCCAGCAGGCCGGACAGCAAGGTCATTCTTCCCAGTCGATCCGTCCACTGCCTCGCGGCTGCCGCCGGGGCAACCAGCATGGCGCTCATTAAAACCACTCCGACAGCTTGGAGACCGATCACAATCGCTGCTGCGATCAGGCTGGTGAGCAGGATGTCCAGCCCGCGCACCGGGAAGCCCTGGCTGGTGGCGTATTCAAAATCGAAGCTGAGCAGCTTGAATTCTTTCCAAAATAGCGCCAGCAACCCAAGCGCCAGGCCGCCCAGCAACGCCATCGCCCAGACATCTTCGACCAGCAGGGTGGCAGCCTGGCCAAACAGAAACTTATCCAGCCCGGCCTGGCGGGCATCTGGCTGGCGCTGGACAAAGGTCAATAGCATCAGACCGACCCCAAAGAACACCGAAAGGTTAAATCCCAGGGCGCTGTCATACTTGATCCGGGTGGCGCTGACGATGCGCAGGATCAGCAGCGTGCTCAGCCAGCCGGCTGCCGCCGCGCCAAGCATCAAAACCAGCGGCGCTTTACTACCGGTCAGCCAAAAAGCTAATACAATCCCCGGCAGGGCAGCGTGCGAAATTGCGTCGCCCACCAGGCTCTGCTTGCGCAGCACGGCAAACGCGCCAAGTGCTCCGCTGACGATCCCCAGCAGGGCCGAACCCAGGGCAACCGTCCGCAGGGTGTAATCGAAGAACAGGTTCTGGAGCAGGGCTAAGATTTCCACAGCCTAATCCCCTGCCCGTTCCAACACTCCGCTGGCGTCGGTCGCGCCGCTGCGCAGAAAAGCCATCCGCCCGCCGTAGGTCTGGCGCAGGTTGGCCTCGGTAAATACCTGGGCGACCGGGCCACTGGCCACCCGGCGCACATTCAAAAGCGTCACCCAGTCAAAGTATTCGGGAACCGTCTGTAAATCGTGGTGCACCACAACCACTGTCTTCCCGGACTGCCGCATCTCTTGAAGTAGTGCAATAATCGCTCGCTCTGTCAGGGCATCCACACCCTGGAAGGGTTCATCCATGATATAGACCAGGGCGTCCTGGACCAGGGCTCGGGCCAGGAAAACCCGCTGCTGCTGGCCGCCGGAAAGCTGGCTGATCTGCCGCCCGGCGAATTCGCCCATCCCCACCCGTTCGAGCGCAGCCTGGGCCAATGCATGCTCAGCCTTGCCCGGCCGGCGGACCCAGCCCAGCGAGCGGTAGCGCCCCATCATCACGACATCCAACACGCTGGTCGGAAAATCCCAATCGACGCTGCCGCGCTGTGGGACATAGCCAACCAGCCGGCGCTGCTGGGCATAAGGCCTGCCATAAATCAAAACCTGCCCGGCGGCCGGTCTGATCAGGCCCAGGATCGATTTGAGCAAGGTGGTTTTTCCAGCTCCATTGGGGCCGACCACGGCCATTAAGATCCCGGCCGGTACATCAACATCCACATCCCACAGCACCGGCTTGTCCTGGTAAGCTACGGTTAGATCGGTTACAGTAATTGCGTTTGTAGTCGCGTTCATTCTGGTCTCCAAGGGGGCGACTAATTCCCGCCCAACGCCCCGATGATTGTATCAATGTTATGTCGCACCATTCCGATATAGGTACCTTCGGGCGTCCCCGGATCGCCCATCGCATCCGAAAACAATTCCCCGCCGATCCGGACATCAAAGCCGCGTGCCCGGACTGCCGCCTGGAGCGCTTCAACCGTCTTCGGAGGCACAGAGGATTCGACGAAAATCGCTGGGGTCTTCCGTTCAGCGATGAAATCCGCCAGGGTTTGCAGGTCGCTCAACCCGGCCTCCGCCGCAGTACTGATCCCCTGCAGGCCGCGCACTTCAAAGCCATAAGCACGGCCAAACTAGCCGACGGCATCATGGGCAGTGATCAGCACCCGCCGCTCAGCCGGCAAGCGGGCCGTCTGGGCGCGCACATACTCATCTAACGCCTGCAGCTCAGCCAGGTAAGCCGCGGCGTTCTGGGCATACGAGGATGCATGCCGTGGATCAAGCTCGCTTAACGCCTCCTGGACCACCTCGACAGTCTGGCTCCACAGCCTGACATCAAACCAGACATGCGGATCATAGTTGCCAGCAAACTCAGGCGGCGCGCTCAATTTGCTGCGGTCCATCCCATCTGTGACCGCCACCGCCCGGATACGGCCGCGAATCTTCTCGAACACCTCACCAGTTTTTGCCTCCAAATGCAGGCCACTATAAAAAATAATATCGGCCTCCGCCAGGGCAATCACGTTTCGCTCGCTGGGCTTATACAGGTGCGGATCAACCCCGGCTCCCATCAATTGGGTAATTTGGAGCCGGCTTCCACCAACATGCTGAACCACATCGGCGACCATTCCGGTCGTCGCCACCACGCGGATCAGGCGCTGGTCCAACGCGGCAGACTCGCTCCCAGTAGCAAATAAGACCGAGCAGCCAGCCAGCGCCTGGGCCAGGATCAAAAGCGGGATAAAACGGAGCAAAAGCTTCATCAGGACTCCAAAATTTAGGGTTACCTAAAATCAATTTTAGGCTAAAGTCGGCACATTGTCAATATATACGAGTATATTTATCCGATTTAATCGCGCTGGTTAATCCTCAGCTTAACTTGTTGGCCTGATTTCACTGGTAAAATTGAAAGATATTTTCTTTAGTGGAGAAACTATGCGAAAACTCACTTACTTTTTTGTATTGCTGACAGTCCTGTCTCTGGCCCTGGCGGCCTGCGGCCAATTGACCCCTCCAGAGATCACCAGCCAGCCGGAAAACAGCGCAGCCACCCAACCGGCTGTGGCCAATACTGAGCCAGCCCAGGAGCAGGCAGTCAGCACCGCGGCTGCCACCCCTGCCGGCCCGCCCGCCTGCCGGGTCGATACTTCGGTCGAAACTGAGGCAGCCCAGGCAGATCTCTTTCCAAAGGTTGGACCGGAATGGTCAAAAGGCTCTCCGAGCGCTTACCTGACCATCACCGAGTACAGCGACTTTCAATGACCGTTCTGTGCTCAGATTGCGCCCGTGATGGCGCAACTCCTCGAAAAATATCCTGATGACGTCCGCTTCGTTTACCGCCACTTCCCCCTGGCTTCAATTCACGATAAGGCGATACCATCTGTCCAGGCGGCTGAAGCAGCCGGTCTGCAAGGCAAGTTCTGGGAAATGCACGATGCCATTTTTGCTAGGCAGGGTGAATGGAGTTCATTCACCGTCGAGCAGTTCCAACAGTGGGCTGCAGAACTGGCTGCTGAATTAGGCCTTAACGTTGACCAGTTCAATAGCGACTACAACGGCGAAGAAATCAAGAACCTGGCCCAGCAGACCTGGGAAGCGGGACAGCAAGCCGGCTTACCGGGGACACCTTTCCTGCTCTTCAATGGCCGCGCCTACCAGGGACCGAGCGACCTGGCGACTCTGACCTCCATCATCGACTCGATCCTGCTCGAGCAGCGTTACTTCAAGGAATGCCCGCCGATGAACCTGGACCCGGATAAAACTTACCAGGCCACCTTGAAGACCGAGAAGGGTGAGATTGTCATCGAGTTATTCGCCGACAAAGCCCCCCTGGCCGTTAACAGCTTTATCTTCCTGGCAGAACAAAACTGGTTCGACAATATTACCTTCCACCGGGTGATTGAAGGGTTCGTTGCTCAGGCTGGCGATCCAAGTGGATCTGGCTTGGGCGGCCCTGGCTATCTCTTTGATAATGAAATTTCCGCTGATCTGAAATTCGACCAGGCCGGCCTTTTGGGCATGGCCAATGCAGGCCCCGGGACAAATGGCAGCCAGTTTTTCATAACCTTCGCTCCGATTCCGCAGTTGGACGGCGGCTACACCATATTTGGCAAAGTCATTTCGGGCCTGAATGTGGCCGAGTCCTTAACCCCGCGCGATCCTCAGCAATCCAGCGACCTTCCGCCTGGCGACAAGTTACTGGATGTGGTGATTACAGTCCAATAACCCTACCGATCTATGCCGCCTGGGATTACCATCCCAGGCGGCGATCCCGAAAACATCTTGGAACAAACTCCCAACAAACCACCCCATTACGGGTATTCGATCTGGCAGTTCGTGCTCAGCCTGCTGGCCATTCTCGGGCTGCTCTTAACCTCCGGGCTGTTCTTCCTGTTTGCCAGCCTGTCTGGTATTGGACAACAGTTGCAAGGGATTGACCTCCCACAGGCTCAAGACCTGACCTTCTTCATGTTTGCCGGCGCGCTGAGCG
>JAYRWF010000373.1:0-4307 GCA_041918195.1 Anaerolineales bacterium | reverse complement strand
CTTTTGGCGGCCCAATTGCTGACAAACAAGCGATTCAATGGATGCTGGCTGATGCCGCCACGCAGATCCAGGCCGCCCGTTGGATGGTTTACCATGCGGCCTGGTTAAAAGAAACCGGCCGCCCGTATACACAACCGGCGGCGATGGCAAAATTACTGGCGACGGAGATGGCGGAAACAGTCTGCCGGAATGCAATCCAGATCCTGGGCGGCTATGGCTACAGCCGGGATTTTCCGGTCGAGCGGATCTATCGCGACGCGCGATTATTAACCATCGGCGAGGGTACCAGCGAGATCCAGCGCATGGTTATCGCCCGCCAGATCTTAACCGCTTAGGGTTCGGCGGCAGCAGCATTATTCGGATCGAGCACCTGCCAGTGGGAAAATGGCAAATAGATTAACTCGGCTTTTCCGATTACGTTAGCCAGCGGCACCATGCCCCAATCATGCGAATCCGAGGAACTGTTGCGATTATCACCCAGGACGAATAAAGCCTCCGCCGGAACCTGCCACGACCCGGTGTAGGTTGGATTGGCTTTGATGTAAGGCTCGCGCAGTGCAACCTCGTTCACCAACACCTGGCCGTTCTCAACCCGAACAGTGTCGCCTGGTAAACCGATCACCCGCTTAATATACGGCGTCCTTTCCGGATCAGGCGGGTAGCGGAAAATAATAATATCACCCCGGCCAGGCGTCCCCAGACGATAAGCCAGGCGGTTAACGAATACAAAATCACCTTCATACAGCGTTGGCTGCATACTGATCGATTCGACGCGGATGCGCGCTGAAACTGCGTTGATCAACAAAAAAAGCATCGCTGACAAAACCAACGTTTGGAGAATATCCAGGATGAAACGAATGCTCGCAGATTTAGGTGT
This sequence comes from Anaerolineales bacterium, assembly GCA_041918195.1. GTDB lineage: Bacteria > Chloroflexota > Anaerolineae > Anaerolineales > UBA4823 > CAZAGA01. The sequence goes on along the minus strand of JAYRWF010000373.1, from coordinate 3,430 downwards.
TGAGCCTTCGGAAGGTTCTGGATCAGGAAAAGCCTGGGTGGTGTAATTTTCCATCGGGTTGTGCAGCTTCTCTACTCAGACGATACCTGGTGCCCGGCTTCACTGCCTGGGTCTTCCACCAGCAATTGTACCGCATGCCCCAACACTGGCAAGACAATCAGTAGATTTTCAAGTGCGCCCCTCGGACTTCCAGGTAGGTTAATAATCAGAGTCTTGCCGCGGATACCAGCCACTGCCCGGGAGAGCATGGCATATGGGGTGACCTGCAGACTTGCGGAGCGCATCGCCTCGGCCAGGCCCGGCGCTATACGCTCGACCACCGCCAGAGTTGCTTCAGGGGTAACATCCCGCGGACTAAAACCGGTCCCGCCAGTGGTTAATATCACATCCACCAGGCCAGAATCAGCCCAGGAGGCGAGCCTGGCTTCGATTGACGGGCGTTCATCGGCCACAATGTCCAACTGGACCACATGCCAACCCTGGGCATGGATTGTCTCGGCCAAACGGGGACCTGAAAGATCTGCCCGCTCACCGAAAGCCGAACGATCTGATACCGTTAAAATCCCAAATCGCAATTGCATCCCAGCTTAAGCCTTTAAATCTTTTCCATACACATCAAGATCCATCCGTTGCCAGCCGCGTGCCTGGTAGAACCGGGCAGCGTTTTCGTTGTCGCGGGTCACCAGCAGGTAAGAGCGAATGCAGCCCTTGGCGCGTAGGCGCTCTTCTACGATCTCCATCAGTCGGGCGCCAAGACCTTGCTGGCGCACATCAGCAGAGACCGCCAGGTGATAGACTATCCCCCGCCGGCCATCAAAGCCGCCGATCACGCTGCCAACGATTTCTCCATCCTGCTCAGCCACCAGGAACAAATCCGGATCGCGAGCCAGTTTTTTTTCGATCTCTACCGGCATATCCGAACGGCCTGGGTGTACGCCAGGGCCAGCCATCTGCCAAAGCAAATAGACCGCCGGGTAATCTTCCGGGTAGCGAAACTGGCGAATGACAGCCTGACCAGGTTGGGTTGTCTGCAAAGGATCACTCATCTTCCTGACCTAGCAGTTCTTTCCAGGGCCCATGCAACCCATCTTCGGTGACTCCAAAGTAATAACGATAACCACCGCCGACGCGCTGAATGAAATCGTAACGCTGGTTCTGGCCCTGCTTCTGCTGGCGCAATAGACCGTAGTCGCCCTGCCATTGGATATTCAACTGGCCGCGATCCGCAGGCAGATTGGCATAGCTGGTAATCGCATAATGCCACAACCGCCGGGCGGAATTGCGGGTGACATTCTTCACCACTTCGCCATTGCGCAGGTCGCGCATCGTGTAATATCGCCCACCGTTACGCTCTTCGACAGAGACGACTTCAACCCCGGTGCGCGGCGCTGGGTCAACCTTGGGATGAGATGGCTTGGCCTCTACAGGGGCCTCGCGAACCGGTTGGGCCGGCTTTTCCGGCGTCTCAACCACCGGAGGTTGGGCCCGCGGGCTGCGCAGCACCAGGCCGACAATTTCATCCCGTACAGCCAGGCCGGTTTCCGCCTCAGTCCGGATATATATTTTGTTATCATCGACTGCATAGGGCGCTTCATCACCACGCGGGATTAAAACCCGGATGATCTTTTTTCCGCTGATCTCATGTACATCAATGCTGACTGGTAGTTCCGGGCTAATCCGGTTATTGATTTCTTTTTCGAACTGGGCAATCGCCTGCTCAACATCCGGAATTCCAACCGGCGGCTTGCTGGGATCTTCGCCAATCCCCAGGTAAAGCGTGCCGCCATTGGTATTGGCAAAGGCACAGACATCAGCCAGGATCTGATAGCGCTTCCCACCCCGTACAGAAACACTGTCATGGAAGTCCTGAATAATATTCGCCCCCTCTTCTTGGGCGGCGCGAATGAAATCAAAGACCGGTTCAGCGGTGTAGCGGTGGGGGCGCGTCCGGGCAAAGTCGTTGCTCAAGAAGAGTTCTTTGAGCGCTTCGAAGCTTACTTCGGGCAACAACAAATCGGTGGTGCGGTCGCCCAGGCCAAGGATCTTTTTGCGGAGCGAGTCTGCGGTCAGGCGGTGCGAATCAGATCCCTGGATACAGTGCATCCGGCGTGGGTATTCGGGCTTAGTCCCGCTGAAGAACTTGGCGGTAGCCTGAGGGCCCTTGCTTTCCAAATCAGTTACCTCCAGGGCATGAAGGTGCGGATCCTGGGTGTAAGCGATCTTGGTTTGTCCACCAAGCGGAAAGCCACGCATCGCCACCCCATTGCTCGAGTTGGCGTGGGCAGCAATTACCAACCCACCGGCCTCATCAATCATCCGGTAGGCGGTCAGGACATCGGTCGTCGCCCCAACGGTCGCCGAGCCGGCATCCAATTGGTCCGTTGGGATATTCAGTCTGATCAGTAAATGCTCGATTTCTCGCAGCGGCTTGGCTGGGGAAAATATGGCCAAGATATGAAAACCAAACGTCGCCGTGAACTCAAACCCTGGTAGAACCAGGATTTTATCCAGCAACCGCCGGTAATCAGACAAGCGCGTCTGCTCGGAGGGCAGGATCCGCTTCAATCGCTCCAGCAGCTCAAGCTGCTGGATTTCCTCACGCATTCGGCGATAACCCATCAGGGTATTGTGATCAGTAAATGCGATCAACTCCAGGCCGCGCGATTCCGCCCGGCGTAAGAGATCTAAGTAGTCCACTTCCATCTGCTGGAAATCTCCAGAAGCGGGTGTGTGGAGGTGTAAATCTGCATTACACCACTGCATGGTTGAACGTCTTTTTTTTGCCACTATCTTCTCGATTCGGAAGGAAATTATTCATCGCCAGGCTACAACGCCGCCCGAATTAAATTCACTTCCAGGTATAAGTTAATCAAATAATCTGTCACGCATCTGGACAGCTTCCGGCTCAACGGGTTGGCCAGCCGGGGATGGTTCTGAGGGGGTATAGCCTTGTTCCGGCTCGAGCGCCGCAGCCAGAACATCCTGGATGGTTTCAGCAAAGACAAATTGCAACTCGCGCTGAACCTCTTCCGGCAGATCTTCCAGGTCGGCCTGGTTCCGGACGGGCAAGATTACAGTCTTCAAGCCGGAACGATGGGCAGCCAGGACTTTTTCTTTGATCCCGCCGACGGGTAGAACCTGGCCGCGCAGCGTGATCTCGCCAGTCATACTCGTATCCGGACGGACCAGGCGACCAGTTAGCAGCGAAACCAGGGCAGTGGCCATTGTCACCCCAGCAGACGGCCCATCCTTCGGTTGGGCACCAGCCGGAATGTGCAAGTGAAAATCAGCCTTATCGAAAAAGTCGGCTTCCAATCCCAACTGCCTGGCATTGGCGCGCACAAAGGACAGCGCCGCATGAGCGGATTCCTGCATCACATTCCCGACAGAACCGGTGATCTGGAAACCTTTTCCGCCTGGCATGCGAGTG
>JAYRWF010000372.1:0-1920 GCA_041918195.1 Anaerolineales bacterium | reverse complement strand
TTATGACCCTTCCCAGCACTTCTTCTACATCGATACCGCCAAGGGCCAGCCTCTCAAACGTATTCGACAAGAAATCACGCCGGAAACCAGTTTCCGTTTTATCAACACGGAGCGTCTGATCGAACATCTGTCCCGGGCGGAAAGGGAATTGAAAGCCGGTGTGCTGCCCGCCTCTCTGGGGCTCGGCGAAGAATTCCGGCTCCCAGACGGCTATGAGCTGCTTAGCTACGTCACCAACGAATGGTCCCCCGCCAACGAAAAGGAACGGCGTGTCGCACCCCGCCATCCCAAGGATGGACGCTGCGAAGTCGTGCGCGACCTGAGCAACATTTGCAATCGGCTGCTGACTGAAATCGAAATCGTCAGTGGATCGAGCTCGAGTCAGCAGCTCAGCCCTGAAGAAATTCTCGACATCAAGCTTTACGGGTTCGTCACCGAACGCACCAAATCCACGATCAACCAGCGCATGTTGGGCAGCAGGAACCTGAGTATCGAGCAGTGGCCCTTGCATGACCGCAGCGATACCGGTGTGGGCGTCATTCTCAGGAGCGAAGACAGCGAGTGGGTCAAGGTCGGGAAACTGCTGGCTTTACGCCTCGATCCCGGTGACGCCTGGCTAATTGGTGTGGTACGCCGCATCACCCGCCTGGAGGATGATGTTCGCAAGATCGGCGTTCAAACGCTGGATGTCGCACCTTCCCTGGGGCAACTCGAAATTTATGAGAGCACCACCAGCTTGAGCTACTCGGTGGATGACTCAAGTTACGAAACCCAATCGCCCAGTCAAGCACTGATCTTCCCCCAACTCGCGGATGGTAACCTGATCATTCTGGAGAGCGCCCGCTACGCCCATGGACGGCAATACAAACTGCGTGAAGCAAAAAGCAGCCGCCTGATCCGACTGGATGCCGTGCGCGACAAAGGCGATGGCTGGCTGATGGCGACCTATATACAGATAGCCTAACCATCCATGCGCGCGGGCATCGTATCCCGTCGCGCAAACCCGGTAAGAAGCGCCGCCTGTTGCCCGACTCACCAATCCGGCTGGGCCACAGCTTGAGCGCCAGATGGAGATCTGCGTGAAAATTGAAACAAAACCAGCCCTACTCATCGTCGATGACGATCCCTTGATCACCGACACCCTGCATTTCGTCCTCTCCCATGATTTCGAAGTGTACGTGGCGGAAAGCCGCCAGCAGGTCAAAAGCCTGCTCACCCAGCTGGGTATCGCGCCACCTCTGGCGCTTGTCGACCTGGGGCTGCCGCCTTCCCAGCACAAGCCGGATGAAGGATTCGCGCTGATCACGGATCTCCTCAATTACTCCAAGCAGATCCGCATCCTGGTGTTATCCGGACAGAACGACGAGGCCAATGCCCGCCATGCCCGCGCCCTGGGCGCCATCGACTTCATCGCCAAACCGGCTGAGCCGGAACAGATCAAGCAGGCATTGCTGTCAGCCCTGCGTTTCGACCAGGAAAGCGCTCCCGTCCCGGCTCCCGAAGCCACGCTCGAATCCAGTGGAATCGTCGGCTCCAGTTTTTCCATCGACCGTCTGCGCAACCAGATCAAGCTATATGCCGATGCCCCTTTCCCGGTGCTGATCGAAGGCGAATCGGGCAGCGGCAAGGAGCTCGTGGCCAAGAGCCTGCACCAGTGGTCCAAACGCAGCGGTAAGCCATATCTGGCCCTCAATTGCGCCGCCATCTCCCCAACCCTGGTGGAGCCCACTCTGTTCGGCTACGCCAAGGGCGCCTTCACCGGTGCCAACCAGGCCCACTCCGGTTATTTCGAAGATGCTCGCGAAGGCACCCTGTTCCTCGATGAAATTGGGGAACTGCCCCTGGAGCTCCAAGCCAAGCTGCTGCGCGTCCTGGAAAACGGGGAATTCCAGCGAGTTGGGGAGACCAGCAGCCGTTTCT
>JAYRWF010000371.1:0-7463 GCA_041918195.1 Anaerolineales bacterium | reverse complement strand
GGGCGGCGGGAAGATGCCCATTTCAAACTGGGCGTCCTTCTCGAAGACCGAGATTTCCCACGAGCCGGTCGGGTAAATGGCGGCCTTGCCGAGCATGAAGAGCTGTTGCGAATCGGGGTACTTGACCGCTTCGAAGCCTTCGGGCATATAGGGCGCCCAGGCAGCCAGCTCTTGCCAGGTCTTGACATAGGGCTCATCGGTGAACTTGGCGGTGCCGGCGATCAGCGCCTTGCGGCCTTCCTCGCCCATCCAGTTGTTCGGGCCGATATTCTGGAAGCCCATCGTCGCAGCTTCCCATAGGTCAGAAGTGCCCATTGCCACCGGAGTATAGCTGCCATCGGCCTTCAGGGCATCCAGGACGGCCAGGAATTCAGCTTTGGTCGCCGGTTCCTGCAGGCCGAGCTTGTCAAAGGCTTCCTTATTGTAGAAGAAGCCGTGGATGACCGATGCCATCGGGACACAGAAGACGGTTGCACCGTCGTCGGTGATCCAGGCGCTCTTGGCCACGTCGCCGAAGTTCTCCATACCGGGCAGGTCGTTCAATCCGGCCAGGTAACCCTTATTGAACAGTTCGAGCGAAGCGTCAAACGGTCGGCAGGTGATCAAGTCGCCAGCAGTGCCGCCTTCCAGCTTGGTGTTCAGCACGCCGTTATATTCAGCGGGCGGGGAGGGGGCGAAGACAACTTTGATATTCGGGTACTTGGCTTCGAAGGCTGGGATAATGCTGTCCTGCCAGATGGTCAGGTCATCGTTTCGCCAGCTATCGATCGTCAGGGTGACAGCTTCAGCCTCAGCGGCGGGGGCCTGGGCTTCCGATTCAGCCGGGGCGGCTTCTTCAGGAGCCGGGGTGGCGGCGGTCTGGCAGGCGGACAAGATCATCGCCAGGGCCAGGATCACGGTCAGAAAGACGAACTTACGCATTTGTTTTCTCCTTCTCTAATTTGGTTGAATTTATCCGTACCAATGGACTGATCGTACTTATTTGATTAGATTTTGGCCACCTCCTTTATATATATTTTATACCATGCTGCTGTTTCTGCGGCAACCATTCTACGCACCGGTCGCCTGCCAGACCAGACAGGCGGCACCAATCGCGCTAGATTTTGACTGCGATGGCCGCCATTCCAGCGCCTGGCAGCGTGCAGGGGGCACGCGCCGGGCGAATTCTTCCCGGGCGGGTGGTAGCAAGATATCGTACGCCGCGCTGCCCAGCCCGCCGCCGATCACCAGCATGGCCGGGTTGAGCGTTGCTGCGCAGATTGCCGCAACTTGTCCCAGCGCCTCCCCCAGCTCTTGCAAAGCCGCCTGCGCCAGTACATCGCCTGCCCGCGCTGCCGATAAGATTTCCTGTGGGCTAAGCCCCGCTGAGTCGACCAGGCGGCTGGGGACATTCCCGGCTGAGAGCCGGCGGCGAACGCAGCGCACCAGCCCTGGCCCGGAGAGCAGGGTTTCTGCACAGCCGCGCAGGCCACAGGCGCAAGGCAGGCCATTGGGATCCAGTGAATAATGCCCCAGGTCGGCAGCGATCCCCTGCGAGCCGCGGATCAACTGGCCATCGGCTACTAGGCCGGCCCCTAATCCAGAGCCGAGGCCCAGGTAGACGAAATCAGCGACGCCTTGCGCCGCGCCGAAGTACATTTCGCCAACCGCATTGGCGTTGGTATCCTTCTCAATCCGCAGGGGCAAGGGTTCGGTTAGCCTTTGGCGTAACAGTTCGGGCAGGTCAACCGCTTCCCAGCCCAGGTTAACCGCTTCATAAACGATACCCTGCTGCGGATCAATACGACCCGGCGAGCCAATCCCGATCCCTGCCGGCGGGATGGTGGTTTCTCCGAGAAGTTGGTAGACCAGCTCGCTGATCCGGTCGGCCACTGCTCCAGCGCCCTGGGTTGCTTGGGTCGGGCATTGCCGTTCTGCTAGGATCTCTCCGGTAGAATGGATCAGGACGGCAGCGATTTTGGTCGCGCCCAGGTCAATGCCAATCGCCGGAGAGGAGTTGGGGTATCTCACAGGCTAAAGATGGGGATTTACTTTACGCCATTTTTCCAGCAGTTGTTGATTTTGCTCATGGCTACCGGGCATGTTATAAGAACCGAAGACTGGCGCTTCATATCCTGCTGCTTCGAGCAAGCAAGCAGTTTCGCAAACCAGGGCGTTCCAGAGCAAGGCGCAGATCACAGTCGACCCCGGGCCTACTTTCCATCCGCTCTTTTTCAACGCCACCAGACCATCGCCAGGGGGCAGGCTATTATCCAGGCACAGGTCGACCACCTGGTCGAGGCGCAGATCAAGCGCCGAGCGCGGCGCGACTTGCGCATAGGCGATAGAGCAAAGTCCGATTGTGTACAGACCAAGCGCTTTGCTCACCTGCGCCATTTCCACTGGCAGATGGTTGACACCGCTGTTCGAAATGATGAATAGGAGTTCACCGGCTTGGGGGTGGTAGGGCGCCAGCAAATCGTTGGCCAGACCTGGGGTTCGCTCTAACCGGCTGGCCAGGGACGGGTTCTCGTGCAGCATGACCAGGCTGGAGAAAATTGGCGTCGCTGCGGCCAGGCCGCCTGCCCGGAAGAAGGCCTCTTCGGCGATCAGGTGAGAATGCCCGCTGCCGAATAAGAAGATCCGCCGGTCTTGCTGGATCGCAGTCGCCATCTCGGCTGCCGCTTGTTTGAGGAGAGGTTTCTGTTGTGTAACCGCCCAATTGGCGTGTTCCAGGATTGCCTGAAAATATTGCTCTATCCCGGAAGGTCCGCTGAGGCCACTCATCTCGATTATTTTATATACAGCCTCCCTATTTGTCAACTCATTGGACAAAGTAAGGCGAGCAGGTGGAGCGTTGTTATCTGTCCATTTCTTCACCATTCAGGTTAAAATAACACCTGGCAATGCAACGATCCTACCTGGAAAACCAGGATACACACAGGGAGAAAATTTTCATGAAAGGCGATCCTAAAATTCTTGAAACCTTAAATATGTTGTTGGCCGATGAGTTGACCGCCATCAACCAATACATCTTGCATTCTGAAATGTGCGCTGATTGGGGCTATGACCGGCTGCATGAAACCGTTGAGAAACGGGCGATCCAGGAAATGGGCCATGCAGAAAAACTGATTGGCCGGTTGCTCTTTTTGGAGGGCATGCCGATCGTCAGCAATCTCAACCCGATTCACGTAGGCTCTGATGTCCAAAAGCAATTTGCAAACGACCACCAGGCTGAACAGGTAGCTTTCAAGGCCTATAACGCTGCAATCCGCCTGGCCGTTGAAGTCGGTGATAATGGGACCCGCTCCTTGCTGGAGTCCATTTTGCAGGATGAAGAAGCCCACATTGACTGGCTGGAAGCACAGTTGGATCAGATAGATCAGATGGGCTATCAGAATTACCTGACCGAACAAGTTAGCTAAATCGATCCCTCGACCATCGAATAATGACCAGTTTCTGGTCTTTATTCGATTTATCCCCAACGATGTATACAAAATATTGACAATATATGTGCATTAGGATAAAATTGATCTATAGATCTATAGGCCAAGGAGGCTATGCATGACTTCAGTAATTGTGATCGGCGCTGGCCTGGGTGGGATTGCGTCTGCCGCACGCCTGGCGCGCTCTGGCTACCAGGTCTCAGTTTTTGAAAAACAATCTACACCTGGCGGCCGGACAGAAGTAGTTGAAGGGAAAGGGTTCCGGTTCGACGCCGGTCCGACTTTATTCTTAATGCCCGAGGTCTGGCGGCAAACTTATGCCGACCTGGGCGAAAGAATGGAAGATCACCTCGAACTGGTCCGCATCGACCCGACGTACCGGGTGCATTTTCACGATGGCTCAAAAATCGATTTGACTTCGAACTTGATCGACATGCGCGAGCAGCTTGATAGCCTCTCGCCCGGGGTCTTTAAAAATTACCTGCGCTTTGTTGAAGAGGGGTATCGCCATTACACCCTCTCTCTAGAAAAATTTGTCTCGCGAAATTTTTATTCCATCTTCGATGAGTTTGCGCTTAGCAATCTCCCTTTGCTTTTCCAATTAAAAGCCCTTCAAAAACACGCTCCGAACGTTGCGCGCTATTTCCAGGATCCACGCTTACAGGCGGCTTTTTCCTTCCAAAATATGTATTTGGGCCTCAGCCCGTACGATGCCCCTGCCACGTATTCCTTGCTCCAGTATACTGAGCTGGCTGAAGGGGTCTGGTTCCCGCGCGGCGGCATGTATCGGGCGATTGAGAGCCTGACCCAGGTTGCCGAGGGCCTGGGGGTCAAATTCTTCTACAACTCGGCTGTATCTCGGATCGATGTTGAATCCGGTCGCGCCAGTGGGGTGACCCTGAAATCCGGGGAAAAAGTGAAAGCCGATATTGTCATTGCTAATGCTGACCTGCCTTATGTGTACCAGGAGCTGCTGCAAGACGAACGGATGACCCGCAGCCTGGATAAGAAAATCTATACTTCCTCCTCGTTGATGTTCTATTGGGGTTTTAAGGGCGAGCGCTCACCTGAGCTTTTCCACCATAACGTTTTCCTGGCCGATCACGCCTATAAACCTTCCTTCGATAAAATCTTCAAGGAACTGACCCTGCCTGAAGAACCTTCCTTCTACCTTAACTTGCCCTCGCGCACCGAACCCGGCTTTGCTCCGGCCGATGGCGATGGGATCATGGTGTTGGTGCCAGTCGGCCATATGAATGACAGCCAACCGCAGGACTGGCAGGCGCTCGAAGCGCGCGCCCGGCGTTTTGTGTTGCAGCGCCTGGCCGGGCTGGGTATGCCCGACCTGGAAAGCCGGCTCGTCTTCGAAGCCAAGTGGGGACCGCCACGCTATCGCCAGGCGCTTAACCTGGCCAAGGGCTCGGCTTTCGGCCTGAGCCATAACTTCCTCCAGGTGGGTTACTTGCGCCCACGCAACCGCCATGACCAGTTGCGCAATCTTTACTTTGCCGGCGCAAGCACCCACCCCGGCACCGGCTTGCCGATTGTCCTGCTTTCGGCGCGCCTGGTCAGTGAGCGGATCCATAAGGAAATCCCGGTACGGAGATGAGCGGCAAGCGCATCCCTTCCCTCAATCGTTCCAAGTCAGGCCCCCAGGCATTGAAGGCGTTCTACCAAACTGGCAACGCCCTGGCTGCCTTGCAAGTCTTCCAGGCCGAAGTTGGAGATATTTTTCAGTTGACCTTGCCAGGGTTCAAACCGGTCATTGCGGCCGGCCCGGATGCGGCGCGCACCATACTGGCCGAGCGCCGCCAGTTGTTTAGCTGGCGGCCGGCTGGCGACCCCGTCGCTCGCCTGCTTCGCCAGGGCTTGCTGGTCACCGATGGCGAGCTGCACGATAAATTACGCCATACTATGATGCCCGCCTTGCACCGCGGCCACCTGCCTGGCTATCTCGAGGCGATGTGGCGCTCTACCGACCAGGTGACCGCAAGCTGGCCAACCGATCGCCCGGTGGATATGCTGGTCGAAATGCGCAAGATCGCCTTGCTGATTTTCATGCGCTCGCTTTTTAATGTTGATTTCACCCCAGATCTTGATCGGCTGTGGAACCCGATCCTACGCCTGCTCACCTACATCTCCCCTGGTTTGTGGATCTTCTTGCCTGGAAAACCACGCCCAGGCTATGATAATGATATCCAGGCGATTGATGATTACCTGTACGGGATCATTCGCCAACGGCGCAGCGGCGAGGGGATGTCGGACGACCTGCTCAGTCTCCTGGTCAGCCAGCCTGAGCTGGACGATGGCCTGATCCGAGACCAGTGCCTGACCATGTTAATTGCAGGCCACGATACCAGCACAGCATTGCTGGCCTGGATGCTCTATGTCCTGGTTAGCAATCCCGATGCCCTCGAACGAACTACCGCAGAAGTCGATCACCTGCTTGGCAAAACACCACCCAGTAGCCAAGATATTGAGAATCTGGATTACCTGAATCAGGTGATGTTCGAGACTCTGCGTCTCTATCCGCCGATCCACACCGGGATGCGCTTCACCACCGAAGATGTCGAATTGCTCGGTTGCAAGGTGCCGAAAGGCTCGCGCCTGATGTACTCAGTTTTCCTGACCCATCATATGGAGCGCTATTGGCTGGAAGCAGAGAAATTCGACCCCGAGCGTTTTTGCCCGGAGCACAAGAAAGGTCGCCAACCTTACATCTATATGCCGTTTGGCGGCGGGCCGCGCAACTGCATTGGTGCGGCCTTCGCCCAGGTTGAGGTGAAGGCTGTGATTGCGCGCCTGCTGCAAACATTCCATTTCGCCTGGGATTCCCAGGCGGTGCACCCCCATATGGGCGCCACACTCGAGCCGCGCCCTGGCGTGCCGCTGCTGGTCTCCCGTCGCCAGGAAGGGCAGGGAACTCAATGACCTATTTTCAATTCCTGGGCCTCTTTCTGGTCATCCCGTTAATCCTGATGTTGTACCTGAACTGGCGTGACCAGCGGGCCGGTAAGCTCATCTCGCCTGTTCTGCGCACCTGGCCGGCCTGGGGTGCAGTGCTGCTGCATGTCTTCATCGCCGTCGCCTACACCACCCCGTGGGATAACTACCTGGTGGCAAGCGGCGTCTGGTACTATCCGCCCGAACGCGTCGTTGGCCTGAAATTAGGCTATGTCCCGATCGAGGAGTACACCTTTTTCGTTTTGCAGAGCCTGCTGACGGGTTCGTGGCTGTTGTGGCTCTCCCGGCGGCTTGAGCTTCCCACTGCCACCGCCCCAGCCCGGGTTGGCTTGCGGGTGGGGGTGAATCTGGTCCTGGCGGTGATCGTTGCGTGGGGCGTTTTCGAGCTGGCGCGTGGCCATGCTCCCGCCACCTACGCCGCCTTGATCCTGGTTTGGTCCTTACCACCGATTATGATCCAGATTGCCTGGGGCGGGCATCTCCTTTGGCATTTCCGACGCCTGGTGTTCACCAGCCTGGTTTCGGTCACCTTTTACCTGGCGGCGGCCGACTTTCTGGCGATCGGCGATGGCATTTGGACGATCGACCCAGCCCAGTCTTACAATGTTTTCCTGTTTGGCGTACTGCCGCTGGAAGAGTTCATTTTCTTCCTGGTCACCAACATCTTGCTGGTCTTTGGGATGACGCTCGCCTTGTCCAGGCCTAGCCTGGAGCAATTTGCCCGCCTGCGCGCTCGTCTCAAGGCACGTAATACGGCCAGATCATGAGACCGTTTCATTTGCCTGGTTTTCAAACCCGCCTGGCTGCCCGGCTCTTAACCTGGAGCGCTGGGAGCATCCTGTCGGGATTGCTCCTGGCGCTCAGCCGGCGACCGCTGTGGCGTGGTTTGGGCCACCAGTTTGCGGGTTGGGGGTTGATCGATGGCTTGATTGGTTGGTTTGGGCTGCGCGGCGCGCGCCAGGTTCTCCCAGGCTCATCCAACCTGGCTGAAGAACAGTCGCTTATGGAGCGGCGAGCTTCGACTTTAGAGCGCGTGTTGGCGATCAATACAGCGCTGGACTTGCTCTACCTGGC
>JAYRWF010000370.1:0-8830 GCA_041918195.1 Anaerolineales bacterium | reverse complement strand
CAGATACAAAAGACCCTCTGCTTGCTCAGGTGCGGCGAGCCCTGCCACGTGATCCACGTGCGTGGTAAGCACGACGGCTTCACCGCGCAGTGTCTCGTCGGTACCCGGCAGGATGCCCAGGATCACACCAATATTCGGCTTGGCCCCCAGGAAGGTCATCAGCTTCCTTGCAGCGGTGACTATGTTGAATAACTGATCAGTACCGCCAACCTGGACGTCGGCTTTAAGCATGAATGCGTCGTAACCTTGCATGATCGCATAGAAGGTTTCATGCAGGTAGATGGCATCACTATTTTCCCAACGCAGGCGAAAGTTCTCACGGTTGAGGAACTGCTGAATGGTGAAATTAGAGGCCAGATTGATCAATTCAGCAAAAGACAGCTCCGACAGCCACTCGGCATTGTAACGGATCTGTGTTTGGCTGCGATCGAGAACTTTGTAGGCCTGTTCGGCATAAGTTCGAGCATTATGAGCCACTTCTTCACTGGTGAGCTGCGGCCGGAGCTTGTCTTTGTCGGACGGATCGCCGATTAATGAGGTGTAATTTCCAACCACAAAAATCACCTCGTGACCAAGTTCCTGGAACTGGCGTAGCTTACGCATCGGCACCGTGTGGCCAAGGTGCAAATCGCTGGTGCGCGGATCAAAGCCACAATAAACTCGCAACGGGCGGCCTTCTTTTTCGGCCTCTATCAAGCGCTGGCGTAGTTCGCTGGCCATGGCTTGTTTTAGCGTCTCGTCGCCGTATTCAGTGCCTTGCATTAATAAAGCGACCTGTTCATCTATTGACATTTGCTTGTTCATAGTAATCCTCCATAAAAACGCGCCCTCTGCGGAGAGGGCGCGCCAATCTCACCGCAGCAGGACTCATTTACGATCGTAATAATAACTGTTGCCGGTATGTTCGATTTCTATCAGGCCGGTTTTCACCAGCAGTTGATGCAGAATTTTTTCACCCTGGACAAAACCCATCCGCCCTTTGACTTCGCCAGACATGGTTAATTCACCCAGGGTTCGAAAATCAAAATGCGCTTGCTCCCCAAAAACGCGCACTTTGCGCCCCCAAGCGGAGCCAAAAACCTCGATCCGGTTGATCTGTTCCCAGGATAGGCGCACATCACGCAGCCCATTTCGGAAAGCAACCCCTTGCTCATCCAGACTGAGCAGGGATTTCCGATCGACCCAATTTCCCAGGCTGATGCTGGCAGCAGCAAACAAGAAAACAAAGGCCATCACAGGCACAACTAGAAGAACAGGCCGGCCGGTCAATATCAATATCGTCCAGGCGGCAAAGGACAACAAAGTAGTCAGCCAGGCCAGGATTTCACCTCGCCTGGGAAGCAACTCCGGTTGATACGTTCCAATTAAGGGATCATTTTGCATGGGCTAATTATAGTTGGATTTGGCAAAAATTGAGAAGAGCGATTTTATTGTGCTGCGCGCCGGGCTTGCTTTTGAATTTGTGTTATGATTCGTTGAATTGCGGAGGACACCGTGAATGAGCCTGTCCTGGTTCTGAATGCTAATTTCGAACCCATCCACGTCTGCGATCTCCACCGGGCGATTAACCTGATTTTTAACGGTAAAGCCAGCCTGGTGCTGAATGGCCGCGGTGAAATTAAAACGATCACCCGGGCTTACCCAAAGCCTTCGATTATTCGCCTGGATAAAATGATTCACCGGCCTCGTCCAACCGTGCGTTTGACTAAGCGGGAAATCTTGCGCCGAGATGAATACACCTGTCAATACTGCGGACAGCGCCACATAGCCCTGACAGTTGACCATGTCATTCCTCGACACCTGGGAGGCAAGCACACCTGGCAAAACCTGGTCGCAGCCTGCCCTTCCTGCAACCACAGAAAAGGCGGCCGGACAATTGAGCAAGTCCAGATGCACCTGCTACGGCAACCAGTCGAACCCCCAGCTTCGGCCAAATATCTGTATGCCCATCACCTGCATGAAAACCAGGAGTGGGTTCCATTCATCGAAGGTTGGTAATTATTCGGGCTTAGAAGACCATCTCCACGAAATCACGCGCCAGTTCAACCGGTCCATGAAAGGTTGTTCGGGCCTGTTCCACCAACTGATCCGAATTTGCAGCCTCAGGATTATAGTGAATGAGCAATAAACGGCGAGCATTTGCCTGACGAGCAATCAGTCCGGCTTGGGCAGCAGAAGTATGGCCACGCTCCTCGCCGGTAGCCTCGTGGAGCAATAAATCTGCCTCATTCGCCAGGCGGACCACTTCGGGAGCCGGTTCGGTATCGCCCGAATAGGCCACAACCTGACCTTGGGGCTGAAATTCTATCCGCAGGCCAATATTGGGGATCATATGCCGGACGGGAGAACTTGAAATCGAAAACGATTCGCCCTGGAGAACCGGCGTAAGCTCTTCTTCAGGTAGGGGAACAAACTCGACAGAGAAGAATCCTGGCCAATGCATCCAGCCAAATAAGTCCATCAACTTCTCGATTCGCTCAAGAGTGTATGACAAACCATAGATCTTTAGTGGCGCTCGACGGCCAAGCAACCAGCTATCTAACAAAAGCAGTGGGACACCTGAAACATGATCGGGGTGAAAATGAGTCAGGATCAGATCAGTCAGGCTGGTTGGATCAACGCCTGCCTGGCGTAAACGGACAATCGGATTCGTACTAGTATCGATCAACACAATCCGGTCGCTGCTTACCAACAGCAGGTGGCTATTGTCCTGATGTAGATGAGGAATCGCATGGGCCGTACCAAGCAGGATCAGTTTAGCCATACGACTACCCTTGCGCAACATTTGGCGCGCCAGTTGACGGGCGGCGACGGTGCCGATAAGCTAGCCAGGCCGCCGAAGTCAACGCCACAACCAGCATAATCGCTTGATTGATGTTGATCCCACTTACTTGAGCATTGTCTGGACGGATGAAATCCAGCAGGAAACGACCTATTGGGTAAATGATCAAATAAACAATGAATACATCGCCCGGCAACAAGCGCTCTTTATAGCGACGCGACAACCAAAGCAGAAACAGCATGTTTAGCAGATTGTAAATCGATTCGTATAAGAAGAGCGGATGGAATCGAGTGCCAGGTGGGTAACCTGTCTCACGATCTATAGTGATACCCCACGGCAGGTCGGTGGGCGCGCCATATAATTCCTGGTTAAAATAATTCCCCCAGCGGCCGATCGCCTGGCCCAAAGCCAGGGCAGGGGAGGCAACATCAGCCAGGATCGCAAAACTAACCTTCTTTTTGCGCGCGTACCAATATAAGGCCAGGACGCCGCCAATTACAGCGCCTGGAATGCCCAGTCCCCCATTACGGATGTTGATCAAATCCAGCGGGTGGGTGAGATAGAACCAGGTGGTAATGCCCTGCGCCTGCATCGAAGGCGGCGGGGTGAATACATGCCATAAGCGAGCGCCAATAATCCCGGCGATCAGGACCCAGACCAGCACATCCCAGATTATCTCAGGATTCAAACCACGCTGGCGGGCTTCCCAACTGGCCAGCCAAGCTGCCAGAATCACGCCGCTAACGATTATCAAAGCATAAAAATAGATTGGTATCGTCCCGATAAAAGGGATGGGTATGTTAAAACTGTTTGGCATGGGATTTAACCTTCGTGGGATCAGGAATGGCGGCCATTTCTCGCCTGGCGGCGCACATCCAAGATGCGCTGAAAAGCGGTGATGTTAGCAAATATGGCAATAATTGACAGGCCAATCAATGGAAAAAGGGGAGATATATACCATAACAACAAAGAGGGCGCCAGGACCAGGTAACGCTCCATCCGAGAAAGCAAACCGACCTTGGTGTCCCATCCAAGCGACTGGCCTCGCGAGCGCACGTAAGATACCAGAACTGAACCAGCCGCAGCGGTATAGACCAGCATGATTGCAAGCGGGTCGCTTTGCCCCATGTAATAATAGAGTAATCCAGCAAAAATGACCAGCTCCGAATAGCGATCGGTGACTGAATCGACGAAAGCACCGTAATGGCCAGCCATACCGCGCAGGCGAGCCATCGTGCCATCCAAAGCATCTACCGGGCCCATCAACAAAATCAGGGCGCCTCCTGCCAGAAATTGACCTTGAGAAAGCAGGTAGGCTCCAACTGCATTCCCGAACAGACCCAGGATGGTCATGGTATTGGGCATCAAGCCCAGGCGATTGAAGAAACTCCCGAGAGGATCTAAGATCCCTTTGAAACGCTCCCTGAAAGCATCGGTCAGGGTCAGTCTATGTTTTTCCACTTTAGAATCAGCCAATGGTAAAGCGACCTTTCATTCCATGAACATGACAAGTCATGTATGCTATCGCATGCCAGAAAGACTGTCAAGTTAAAGGAATTTTATTCTGACGCTTCGTCTCTGTCGATCAAGACTTCTCGTTCGCGGCCACCCCCTTGCGATGGGCCAATGATGCCAAGCTCTTCTAATTCATCGATTAGACGAGCTGCGCGCGGGTAGCCTATTCGCAGCCGGCGCTGGAGCAATGAAGCGCTGGCATGGCGTGACTCGCGCACCAAGGCAATCGCTTTGTTGATCAAATCATCCTTATCCGCCAGGACCTGCTCCTCCTCCATCATAAGGTCCCAGGGTGAGGGTTGAGATTGATTGGCTGGCAATTGTGTTTTCTGCCAGAAGGCGATGACCTTATCAATTTCCTGGTCCGTGACCAAAGCACCCTGCGAACGGATCGGAGCGCTGGCTTCAGGAGGGGTAAAAAGCATATCCCCGCGCCCAAGCAACGACTCAGCTCCGACCGTGTCCAGGATGACGCGCGAATCCACCGAAGAGGTGACTGCAAACGAAATCCTCGCCGGGAAATTGGCTTTAATCAACCCGGTAACCACGTCAGTGCTTGGGCGCTGGGTGGCGACCACCAGGTGAATGCCAACGGCGCGCGCCATCTGCGCCAAACGGACCAGGCTGTGTTCGGTTTGATCAGGAGCCGACATCATCAAATCCGCCAGTTCATCGATCATCACAACCAACCTGGGCAGGTATTCTAGATCGCTTTTCTTACTGCTTTTACGGTTGTACGAGTCGATATTGCGGGCATGAGCGGCCTCGAGCAGCTTATAACGCCGGTCCATCTCTGCCACTGTCCAACGTAGGACAACAAGTATCCGCTCAAGCTCCGTTTCAACTTTGCCAAGCAGATGCGGCAATCCATTGAAGCGAACTAATTCAACCATTTTCGGGTCGATCATCACCAGGCGAAGATCTTCAGGGGCATTATTCATCACCAGGCAAGCCGTGATTGCAGCGATACAGACCGATTTGCCTGAGCCGGTCGTTCCCGCCACCAACAGGTGTGGCATGCGCGCCAGGTCAGCCACAACTGGCTGACCGGACACATCTCTTCCTAAAGCAATCGCCAGCGGTGAATTGACCTTATAGAAGGCTTCACTCTCCAGGATAGGCCGCAGACGAACAGTGGACGAGCGGACATTGGGAACTTCGATCCCAACATAGGGACGGCCCGGGACGGGGGCTTCGATCCGCAGTCGCTCGGCCGAAAGCGCCAGGGCCAGATCGCGCTGCAAAGCAGCGATCTGGGCAACGCGGACTTTCTGACGATTTGGGTCACCCTCCAAACCATTTTTATCCTTCTCGACAAAACCTGGTTCGACAGCAAATTGGGTCACTGTCGGCCCAACCCGGAAGCCAACCACCTTGGCTGGGATTCCAAATTCAGACAAGGTCTTTTCAATCAAGCCGGCTGTCAGGTTGATATTCCGTTCATCCTGGCGGGCATTTTGCTCGGGTGACAACAAATCCACTGGCGGCAAGCGTTCGTCGCGGGTGCGCGGCGCAGCTGGTTCTTCTTCTTCTGGCTCGAGGCGGAAGTTTTTACGAAACTCAGGAGGTAAGCTGACCTTTTTCTTCGCCCCCGCGGCGCTGCCCACCAAAACAGGTTGCGTCTTATCGGTCGCGGCCGGAGCTGTGCTGACCACCAGCCCTGCACTCGGGAGGCCCGGCTCTAGCGAGGGAGATCCAAGCCAATGCTTCAAGCGCTGATTTAACGCCCAACCCAGCCCTAATCCTGCCACCAGCATAACGATGAAAATGGCCAGGAGTAACAGACCTACCCAAAACAGGCTGCCCAACCCTACCGCAGAAAGCATAATCCGAGACAGCTCAACTATACCCCACCCTAACCGACCACCATCCAGGCCAGCTTCAGCCCGTTCGATCGACGCACCGTTGAACAGGGAGAGCAGCGCAATTGAGCTCAGGGCTGCCAATTCAAGCGCAAGCACTTTAGCCCAATGCACCCGAGGCAGCCGTCCTGTTTCCTGATGGAACAGCATCCACAAGCTAATCACCGTCAGCGCGGATAATACCCAGGTCCAACCCCAGCCAAACCAGGTTTCCAAAGCACCGACCCACCATTTCAGCACGCCACCAGAAAGATTGGGAAAAAGCAGCGCTATCAGGCTCATGAATGCGAAAGCCAGCAGAGCCACACCACCGATATCCCAAAAAAAGCGCCGAAAACGCGCCAGCAGACGCAAACCTAACTCTGCTCGGCCTGTCTCTGGAGCGTCCTGTTCGGGCTGACTTTTGGCTGAATAGGATAGCGCTCGGGTAGATTTTGAGGGTGGAGTTGCTTTATCGGCCATAGTCCCGTTGATCAAGCTCGATTGCGGGAAGTAATAAAAATCCCTGTCAGGATAAGTATAGCACCAAATATTTCGACTACGCCGGGACGCTCATTCAGGAAAATGTAAGCCAGGATCGTCGAGCCGATCGGCTCACCAAGCAAGCTGATCGAGACATAAGCAGCAGACAAGTATCTAAGGGCATAGTTGAATGATGAATGCCCAAGCAACTGCGGGACCAAAGCCAGGAGCAAAAACCAACCAAAGGCAGAGGGTGGATAGTCAAACGGGTGATACCTGGCAACCAGCATCACTACAACCAGCACCACGGCAGCCATGCCATATACAATGAAAATATACCCGATCAGCGACATCCGGTTGCGCAAACGACGACCGATAAGAATGTACCCGGCCGCCGCCAAGGCGCCCAAAAGCGCCAACAGATCACCTCGGAAGGCGCTATGCTGCAGAAAAGTTGAGAGCGATTGGCAAACCAGTCTTCCCTGCCAGGTGCACACACCACTCAAACCAATTACAATCCCACCAGCAAGAGCCAGGAGCATGCCAATCAACATAGGCCGGTTTAGCGGCTCCTTGAGGATGATCGGAGAAAGCAAGGCCACCCATAAAGGCATGGTAGTCACCAGGACAACTGAGCTGGCAACGGTGGTGTAAGCCAGGGATGTAATCCAGGTAGCAAAATGGATGGCCAGGAAAATGCCAGAGAGAAGACCAAGGCCAATCTCGGCCCTGGTCAGTCCAGCCAGTTCCTTGCGCTGACGGGTCAGCGCAACCGGAGCTAAAACCAGGGTAGCCAGGCTCAGGCGATAAGCGGCAATTACCAGGGAAGGAGCATACTCCTGAGCATTGCGAATTAATATCGAGGCAGTTGATGCAGCCAGGATACCAATCATCAAAACCAGAAAGGGCGGAACCGGCGGCCGTAGTTTCATTTTTCAGCCTGGCGAATATGCCAGATAACTTTTCCAAACAAATCCGACCGTGCTACCGGACCAAACTGGCGGCTATCGACACTGAATTCATCCAAACCAATCACAAATACCGCCCGGCCGCCGTCCAGGATACACTCAATCTGCTTGATCAACTGACCATAAATCGGATGGTTTAAAACTACGACCTCGCCCACTCGAAGCCGGTTGAACCAAAAGGGGATTTTGCTGATCAAGACAAAATCCCCTTGGCGAAACGCGGGGTACAGACTATCGCCTGTGACCTTAAATACTCGCAGCATTACAAGTTCGGGTAAACCAGCTCCAAATTGGGGGCCATCGGATACTTGGCACGGTGGGTGGCAAGGCCCTTCACCTTCCAGAACATCTCAGCGAACTCATTGACCGCATCAACAAGCTGGAGGGCAGCTTCACGATCGACGGTCTGGCGGCCTTTGGAAGCGAGAAGCATAATTTTATGCACCAGGTTGTGAGCATCGGGGAACTGCTCAAACTGTGGCGCCTTGAGGAAATCGCCCCAGATAACCCGAATTTCAGCCTTAACCTTTTCGGCATGCTCTTCTTTGACAAGAATATAACGCGAAAGGCTGTTGTGATAGGCCAGGCCACGCTCGCCGCCTTCTGCTTCCTTGGCAGCCATCAGGTCGAGCATACGAACAACTGTCAGAGCGCTGATCTGAGCCACGATCGGATCATAGATGCCACATGGAACATCGCAGTGGGCGCTGGCTTCGGGAAAATGAACTTTCTGATCTACGGTCTGGAATAGCTTGTGCAACATATTTTCCTCCTGAGCAGGTTGAATATTGATTTGGAAGGGGCTGTATGCCTGCTTCATGATACTGATAATGACAATTCTTGTCAAGTTATTCCCCTGATCGCAGGTTAAGCGTCATTTTCCCATGAAATAGAATACAATCACACTTCCAGCGGGAATATTAGCTTCCTGGTCAATACGCTTGACAATAGCAGATGGGCAAGCTAAAATTTTGATTAATCGGCTATTTATGTAAACCGTACAAAAACACCAGGATCAAATCAAAGAAAGCTAAAATCCCAACATAGTACAGGAGGTAGGATTCCATGACGCATATTATTACCAGTCTTTGCTTGCGCGACTCAGGTTGTGTTGAAGTTTGCCCAGTTGAGTGTATCGTTCCCGGCAAGCCGATTGAAGAATGGCCGTGGTACTATATTGATCCAGACACCTGCATCGACTGCGGCGCTTGTATTCCAGAATGCCCCTACGAAGCAATCTT
>JAYRWF010000369.1:0-2132 GCA_041918195.1 Anaerolineales bacterium | reverse complement strand
ATATTCGCAATGGGTGATCGGCCATGGCTAGATTATACTCCGCCATTTTGTGGATAAGCGGGTCAACCTGCCTGGCTTATGTTAAAATTATTGAGTATGCTACCCCTGTTTGATTACGAGTTATTTCTCGAAGCCTGGAAGACTTTCATCACCCAGCAGATCATCCTGCCTGAAGTCAACCCCTATATCGCCAATTCCTGGAAGCGCTGCTGGGCGCGTTTGAATCCTCACCGCCCAGGAACGCTGCGCTCACTCCGCCCGGAGCACCTCCTGGCGACCCAGGTGGCCAGTTTTGATTTACTTTCGCTCGCTCGTCCGGTGATGGAAGACACGTACCAATACCTGGAGGGATCGGATACTGCGATTGTGTTAACCAACAGTCCTGGCTACGTCCTGGACATGCTTGGCGATGCAGAAATGCTCGAGATCCTGGCCGGGTATGGGATTGTCCCTGGCGTGCTGCTCTCGGAGATGGAGATGGGTACCAATGCGCTGTCCCTGGCTATCCAGGAACGTTCTCCGGTGCGGGTAGCCGGGGCTGAGCATTACCTGCAAACTTATCACGAGCTGGCCGAGGCAGCCGCCCCAATCTTTGACTTGAGTGGCAGGCCGTTGGGTGCGCTGGGGATCTTCAACCTCTTTTACCGCCACCATCCTCATAGCCTGGGATTGGTGGTAAGCGCAGCAAAGGCAATTGAAGGCCAACGCCAGGCTGATTTCTTGATGGCGGAACAGAATAGTCAATTGGCGCAGTTGAACGCGATTGTTGAAGCCAGCTCGGATGGATTGGTGGTGCTAGACGAGATTGGTACTGCTATGCATGTCAATGAGACTGCAACCTGCCTGCTCGGGTTGGAGCGGAATACCATCCTGGGTCGCAGCCTGCGTGATGTGATCGAATACCCGGCTTTCCTGGGGGATGCGATCCGGGAGCGACAGGCGCTTGAAAATGTGGAAACGATCCTGCGAGTGGGCGATCAGCAAGTTAACTGCCTGATCAGCCTGAATTTTGTCCTGCGCCAGGAGATGACTCGCTGGATTATTGTGACTTTCAAGCCGGGCAGCGGGGTGCGCGAGCTGGTCCAGCAGCAGGTTGGCGCCCAGGCGCCCCTGACGCAGGAGGATATCCCGGGCGATTCGCCGGCCATCCGACGCGTCCAGCGTTTCATTAAGGTAGCCGCCCCAGCGCAAGCCAGTATCCTGATTCGCGGCGAAAGCGGCACCGGGAAAAACGTTTTGGCCTCGGCGATCCATAATGCCAGCCCGCGCCGGGATGGACCGTTCCTGATCTTCGGCTGCACCTCGATCCCGCATGAATGGGTGATCAGTGAGCTGCTCGGCTACGACGAAAGCGTTGAGAGCAAGCGGCTGGGCGGCCGGCCGAGCAAGTTTGAACTGGCGCACCATGGGACCCTTTTTTTCCAAAATGTCGACGACCTGCCGTTGGAAGCACAGTCCATACTGCTCAATGTGCTGGACCTGGGGATCGTCCAGCGACTGGGGAGCGAGCGGCCGATCGAAGTGGATGTGCGGGTTTTTGCATCGACAACCGCGAATATAGAAAAATTGATCGCCCAGGGCAACTTCCGGGCTGACCTGTATTACCGCCTGAGTGCGTTTGAAATTACCCTGCCGCCATTGCGCGAACGAATGCAAGACCTGGGGGTGTTGATCGAGCGCATTCTCAGCCGATTGCATAAACAACTTGCCAGTCCGCTCGAGCTTGAGCCAGGCGTGATGGATTTGTTAAAAACTTACTCCTGGCCAGGGAACGTGCGCGAGTTGGAAGCGGTGCTTGGCCGGGCGGCGGTGCAGTGCGGCCCGGCAGCTCAGATTGGCTTGATCCACCTGCCAGCGTATCTCCAGCAACCGCCAGGAAAGGATAAGCAGGCCGGATCGGGATTGCGCCCGATCATCGAAGTAGAGCGTGAGTCGATCCTCTCGGCTGCCCAGGCTTGCAAGGGCAACGTCAGTGCAATGGCTAAGGCGTTGGGGCTGGGGAGAACCACGGTATGGCGGCGGTTGAAGGAAATGGAGATTGATGTGGATGTTTATCGCTATAACCGGGGGGATTAAGCGGGCCCATAAGTAAAGGTGTGTTTTATTTTGAAACAGATACCATTAATTTACGT
>JAYRWF010000368.1:0-2028 GCA_041918195.1 Anaerolineales bacterium | reverse complement strand
GGACGATTGCGCCACAACATAGACATCACCGGCCGCGACCGTCCCGGTCAGGTTGAAATTTACACTGGCGGATGTGTTGCCGTTTGAATACATCTGGATGTTGTAACCGCCGGCGTTCAGGTCGATGGCTGCGCCGGTGCCGTTGTAGATTTCCAGGGCTTTGTTATTGCTGGAGCCTTCGATATATTCCGAGAAAAATAGCTCAGTTGGCGAGGCCGCCTCGGCTGTCTGAACTCCCAGCCCGCCGAGCAGCGGAGCGACCAGGAAGGACAGGATGACCAACAGATTCAGGACATTTCTTTTGATTGAAGCAGTATTTCGCAGCACGTCTGTTTCTCCTTTTCTTTCGTTGGAATAAAAAACATCAAATGAGCCGGATAGGCTCATTTGATGTTTGAATACGGGTCTACGTCCCTTGATTCATTCTACCGGTTGGGGGAGCATGCCTTCCAGGATGATCTCCATCGCCATTGTATGGCTGCACCGGCCGCGGCTTTGAAAGAAATCACAATCGCACTGCCAGGCGCCGTTTGCCATCTGGACGCTGTGCGGATTGTTCTGACCACCAAAAGTCACCCGAAACGATTCGAAGCGGACGCGATCGCGTTCCTGGGCGTAGCGCTTGGCCTTTTCGATCTTCCCGATCATGCCGTAATCCATTGTTTTTTACTCTCCTTTGCTAAGTGAGAAAAGGTACAAAAAAGGCACGCGCGCATGCGTGCCTGTCGAGTCAACCCTTATGCGATTCTCTGAGCGTAAATTCAACCAAGGCGGTTACTCCGTTTGGAGTAAGTATACGCCCAGATCGGGAGAAAGTCAAATGAATATTTCCGCTCCAACCCAGGCTCAGAATTTCTTCTCCATCCAGATCAGGGTCTGGCGAGGGTGAAAGCCGGCGGCCTGGATTGGCGCTTCAAGCTGGCCAGCAGGGAAGTCCAGGATCAGCGAACGCTGAGAGGGGATATTGCGGCGGGCATGTAACAGGAGGGCCTGGATGGCCAGCGGCTCGGCCGGTTGCGGGGCGGCCAGCCAGAGGATATTGGCCGAGCCGGGGCTAGATTGCCAGGCGGCCAGGCCGTCAAGCTGGCCCCGGCGGACGGCGGCCCACTGGACGATGGCGGTGTCGCTGAAGGCGCGCAGCAGGCTGCCCAGCAGTCCAGAGCGCATCAGGTGCATGCGCAGCGGCAGGTGCCAGAGCAATTCTTTGGGGTAATCCGCCTGCAGCCAGGCGCGCACCAACGGCCAGTGTTTAGCCTGGGGGGTTTTGAGCTCCAGGCCGGGCAGGGCCTCCGGGCGAGGGCTATCTCCCTGGCAGGTCCAGGTGGTGCGCCGGGCGCGCTCGCGAAAACCGAGCGCTTCGTACAGGTCAATCGCGGCTTGATTTTCCTGGCGGACGTGCAGCCAGACCGCCGGGGAGGCGGCTTGCCGGGCATGCTCGATCCCCCGGTTGGTCAGGGCGCGGCCGATGCCTTTGCGGCGGTGTTCGGGGTGGACGACGACGTTGGCGATTAAGAAATGGCGCCGGCCATTCATCAGGTACGGGATCAGGCTCAAGTTGCCGATGACCTGCCCATCTTCTTCCCAGACGTAGCCCATCATTTGATATGTTGAAAAGCCCGAGAAGCTGAACCAGCCCAGGCCATGCTGGCTGCGGGCGGCGCTGCGCATCTGGCTGAGGTAGCGCCGGCCATCTTCGTCGAGCGTGTCGGAGAAACCGAGCTCGATCAGGTCGGCGACGGTCTGCAGATCGCGGCGCGCATCGAAGGGCCGCAGGTGAGGCGCCGTGGGGGCGATCGGAAGTTCTTTGGCGATGGAAGCCATACTAGAAATTTTACACCCGACTGCAGAAAACTGAAGCAAAAGCGGGGAAAAACCCTTGCGCAGTGGGGCGGGAGGATATACAATTGTTCAAACAATTGTTCTGATTTTCCTCTTGATTGGGTCAGATGGGGTAGCGCATGTCGTTGGATTTTCAGCAAGTCCGCCAGCAAGTCAAGACGATGGGGGAAGGTGCTCCAGCCCGCCAGC
>JAYRWF010000367.1:0-3545 GCA_041918195.1 Anaerolineales bacterium | reverse complement strand
TTTTGTCATCCTACTCAATTTAGATTTCGTTTTGCAACAACCTGAGCAACGATCTTCTTGCCAGGAGTTCGGTTGTGACCATGCCTAAAACCTTGCCGCCATCGACAACCGGCATCGCTGAAATCTCGCAGGCCTCGAGACGCCGAATGACATCCAGGATCGACTCATCAGGACTGGCGGAGATGACGTCAGTTGTCATCACCCGTTCAACCGGCTGATCTTCCAACGAACCAATGGCAGTAGCCCGGGTGATGTCCCATTCGGTAACTACTCCAACCAGATCGCCAGCCGGAGATATCACAACCAGGATCGCACTGTTGGACTGGATAAGGCGAGCTGCAGCTTCCCGCAAAGTCTGGTTAGCTTGAATGGTAACGATTGGCAGCATGATATCAGCCGCTGTCCTGCTCCTTTCGCTGGAAGCTATCCGGCGCGTGCTGATTTTTTCAGCCGCATCGCAAGGCAGCATCTCCTGATCGGAAACTAACAAATCGATTAACTCATGGATATTTCGCCGGATGACTTCTTCTCGGCAGGCTTCGGCTGCCTGGCGACGCTTTTCAGCCAATTCACTCAATTCAGGTGCATGCTCAGCCAGCCAGGCATCGACAGATTTTCGATTGCCCAAGACTTCATTCGGGATGCGCAACGAAGCGGGAGTTTTTATGAGGCGTTCCTGGGCTGCAAAAATCACGCTGCCAGAATTGACCAGATAATCGGTGACGATCAGCGCACCTTGCTTACGATAGACTTCGATTTCCATCCGCGCCCGGGCTGCCTTCCGAGCCGGTTCTGGAGAATAGGTGTTAGCTCCTTCAATGATAACCGACCATTTTCCCATCTTGGCGACAGTCATCGCCGGTTGGCTGGCAGCTTCAACTGCCAGGTAATTGGCAACCGGAGCAGCTGGGATCATGCAAAAAGCAGACTCCCGCAGTAAGTCATTCGCGGCATTCGAATATTTTTGGTAGCGGACACGATTGGCAGGCTGCAAGTATTCCTCGAAATAATCCTGAGTGACCCGGCCTTTCTCCTGCCACATTTCGAACAAGCGTTTGACTGGTAAACCAGCCTCATCAAACAAATAGCCCGTTCCATCACTGATCCCAATCACGCGCGCCCCAGGCAAGCGCTCCACCAGGATGCGAGCCGTGTGTGCACCAACCGCTCCAAAACCCTGGATGATCACGGTCAGATCTCCCGGCTGTGGAATTTCCAGGTCGGCGAATTGGGGAAGTTGCTTCAGCCGTGGCATTTCCTCAAGCAAGGCTTCCAGGGCAATGATCATTCCTCCCGCAGCCGCGCCAAGCTGATCAACGCGATTGCCACCCATCTCGACTGGTTTCGAGACTGCATTATCCAAGCCGCTTTCGATCGCGATGGTCTTCATGTCCGCGTCGTTGGTGCCTACGTCCGGGCCGGGAAGAAACAACTCGCGATAGTGGTAGAGCAGGTGCGCAAAGCTGCGCACGACCTCGCTGTGTTCACGTGGCGTCAGGCTGCGCTCAGCAACAATCCCAGCTTTGCCCCCACCGAAAGGCAGATGCGCTGCCGCGTTTTTCATCGTCATTCCGCGGGCCAGGTTACAAACTGTGTTGGGAGTGATATCCGCCAGCATCCGGATCCCACCTATCGAAGGCCGGCCCATCGCCAGGTTATCCACCACCAGGTAGCCACCAACCTCCAACGGTGAAGCCTCGTCCCACATGACTACCACCAACTCTGGACCCAAGCGGTCTACTTGAATACCCAGTCGAGCCAGCCGGTCAAGATCCAGGGGACCAAACTCCATGAAACACGCCGTTCCTACACGCCTAAGCCGGTTCTCCCAGGTTTGTTCTGGCAGTCGCTCGCGTAAAAACGCTTCCATCCTTTTCGGTATCATAGCATTCCTTTTTGTCTCAAGGCAGCGAGCAGTTATTAGACCTCATGCAACTCAGCCGCGATAAAGCTCAGCCCGTTTTCTGTCAGCGCCCAGGCAGTCCGGTTGGTGGCTTCGAGCTTATCCAGGAAGTTTAACTGCATCGCATCCCAGTCGCCCGTTTCAATGATTTCCTGCTTATCACGGAAATAATCCAGGATATCCGAAGCATGTGGGCGAGTCTGTTCAATTTCCGGATCACCGCCTTCATGTTTGGCAGAAATATTGGCGACATGATCGGCGACCTGGATCAATTCGGCCCGGCGGTTATACGGCTGACGGACGATACTCTTCCAGGTCTCAGTAATGTGGTGTTCAAAGCGAACCACATCTTCGAAACCGAGCATCTTGCGTACCTGAGCGGTAATTTCAAGGGTCTGGTTGTTGACTGAATTGCCCCAGTTGAAGCCTATCAAGGGAGATGTGCCATCTTCGCGAGCAAACAGCTTGGCTCCGATCAATGTCCAAAGGCCGGCGTACGGATTGTCATTCCCCATGAAGACCGAAATCTTGAATTCGATATCGATCCCCAAGCGATAGAGCAAATAGCCTGCCAACACTGTGCCTGAGTTAACATTGAGAACCTGCCGCACTCCATAGTTGGTGTAGTAATACAAGAATTCATCGACCCATTTTAAGGGGTAATGATTTGGCTGGCCAACTCCCCCAAAATAACCGGTTATTGTTGCAGGCCCGCCGAGGTGGACATTCGATCCATCCGTGCCTTTGGTGTCTAATGTCTCGACATAGCTCGCCCCAATGATCTCCATCGCAGCAGCGATAGCAGCCAGGTCTCCATCAGCTTCCTGTTCTTTCATCTTTCGAACTTTGATGAACCGGCCAGGCATTAGGGTTTGTTCTGCCAAAGTCTTCCGGGCGGCGGCCATAATCCAGGGGAAATACTGAGCAGCGCTGATTTCCAGGGTAACTGCGAATTCATCTTTGAACTGCATCCCATCTGCTTTGGGTCCAAGCACTTTTCGGCGATACTCTTGGACGGAAATATAGCTCTTTCGTTCACGCTGCTCAGCCAGCCATTGCAAATCAGGCAAATATTCCGGTTTTATCGCCTCAACGCGGGCAAGCAGGTTTTGCAATTTCCGCGCCTCTGCCGCTTTTCGGTTAATCTCTTCTGGGGTGCCATATTTTTCAACAACCGCCAGGAGGTCATTAATTACCTGGGTGTCTGGATTGAGTAAAATCGCATTCAGATCATCCAGTCGCTGTTCCGGAATTTTTAACAGCTCCCGCAACGATTCGGTCATTTTCACATCTCCAGTGGGTTAGAGACCCTTCACCAATTCATCGAATTCGTCATCTGGCATCCCAAACCAGTTATCTGGTTGAGGGAAAGTTTTCTCGCTGACTTCCTGAACATATCCCTTCAGGCCGTTCAAAATCACTTCGCCAGCGTTTCCAAAGACCTTGGCCATGCGCGGCCTGAAGCGCGGGTAAAGGCCAAACATGTCGGGATAAATTAAAAGTTGGCCATGGGCGTTCGGGCCAGAACCCAAGCTCATAATGATGCAGTGTTCAGCTCGTTCGGTAATTAGCTGGCACAGGCGGTCAGGCACCATTTCGAGCAGGATCATAAAAGCACCTGCCTGTTCCAGCGCTTTGGCCG
>JAYRWF010000366.1:0-3148 GCA_041918195.1 Anaerolineales bacterium | reverse complement strand
GGTTGGCCTGTGCTATGCCCAAAGCCTGGATGGTTGCCTGACCGACCAGCCAGGATCGCCGCTGGCCCTCAGCGGGCCGCAATCCAGCGAGTTGACTCATCGCCTACGGGCCTCCTTCGATGGTATCCTGGTTGGGATTGGCACGCTTCTCGCCGATGATCCCGAGCTTACCGTCCGGTTGGTTGCAGGGCGGCATCCCCAACCTATCATCCTGGATAGCCGCCTGCGCACCCCGCTCGAAGCTCGCCTGCTGCGCAGCAACCGCCAGGCCCCCCGACCCTGGATCGCTGCTGAGGATCCGCCCGATCCCACCCGCTCCAGCCAGTTAAGAGCCGCTGGAGCACAGCTTATCCCCCTGCCGTCCGATCCAAAAGGGCTCGACCTGGTTCGCCTGCTCGAACTCCTGCCCGCCATGGCCATTCACAGCCTGATGGTCGAAGGCGGCGCGCAGGTGATAACCAGCTTCCTCTCCCAGGGCTTAGCCGATTTCGCTGTGATTACCCTGTCGCCCTGTTTCCTGGGTGGCCTGCCTGTGATTACTCCCGGCGGCCTGGCTGCAGGCGCTGGCCAGGCGAGCTATCCCCGCTTGCATCAGGCTGGCTGCCAGGCAATTGGAGAAGACTGGATGCTCTGGGGTAGGTTAAAATAAGAGCGCATGCACCAATCGCTTTACTTCACCGCTCCAGGTCAGGTTGAGTTGCGCCAGGAGCC
Organism: Anaerolineales bacterium; assembly: GCA_041918195.1. Lineage (GTDB taxonomy): Bacteria > Chloroflexota > Anaerolineae > Anaerolineales > UBA4823 > CAZAGA01. Next base: position 2,437 of record JAYRWF010000366.1, on the reverse strand, counting down.
GTTGCCCCAACCCGGCTCCGGCCAGGCGTTCGTTCAAACCGTTTGCACCGCCATCAGCCCCGGCACCGAAATGCTCATTTTCCGCGGCCAGTTCCCTACCTCGCTGGCCCTGGACGAAAATCTTAGCGCCCTGTCTGGCGGATTTCATTACCCGCTGCGGTATGGGTATGCCGCCGCCGGACGGGTGATCGAAATTGGAAAAGATGTCGATTCCGCCTGGCAGGATCGCCTGGTATTTGCTTTTCAGCCCCATGCCAGCCATTTTATCGCCCCTGTTGCAGAGCTATTGCCCATCCCCGCTGGCGTTTCTCCCGAACAGGCCGTCTTCTTGCCCAACCTGGAAACCGCACTCAACTTTGTTATGGATGGCACCCCACTGATCGGTGAGCACGTTTTAGTCTTCGGCCAGGGAATCGTCGGGCTGCTGACCAGCGCGCTTCTAGCCCAATTCCCGCTCCAAAGCCTGGTTTGCCTGGACCCGTTGCTCTTGCGCCGCCAGGCCGCCCTGGCTTTGGGCGTCACCGCCGCACTCAATCCAAGCGCAACCGACTTCCTGGACAGGCTGAAAGAATTCCAACCCTCCGGCGCCGACCTGGGATATGAGCTTTCCGGCGCGCCGCCAGCCCTCGACCAGGCCATCGCCGCCACCGGCTTCGGCGGCCGTGTGGTGATTGGCTCCTGGTATGGCGAAAAGCGCGTCCAACTCAACCTGGGCGGCTATTTCCATCGCAGCCGCATCCGCCTGATCAGCAGCCAGGTCTCCAGCCTGGCCCCCGAGTTAACCGGCCGGTGGAACAAAGCGCGCCGCTTTGAGTTGGCCTGGAAGCTGCTCGCCGAGCTCCATCCCGAGCGCTGGATTACCCACCGCTTTCCTCTCGCCCAGGCCCGACAGGCTTACGATCTGATTGACCAACACCCCCAGGATACCATCCAGGTCATCTTCCAATTCTGATCGCCCGCCAGCCCTATTCTCCCCGCAATTTATTTAACCTGCGCTATAATCAAAAAATGACTGTTAACCTATTTTTAAACCAAAACATCATTCTCGGCGTGACCGGCTCGATCGCTGCCTATAAAGCTGCCGAGTTAGCCTCCCGGCTGACCCAGGCTGGCGCACAGGTTGAAACCATCCTGACCGCCTCGGCCCAGCAGTTTGTCAAACCGCTCACCTTTCAATCGGTCACCGGACAGCGTGCCTATACCGACGCCGACCTGTGGGGCAGTGACGGGCATGTCCAGCACATCAGCCTGGGCAAAAATGCTAACCTGCTGGTGATCGCCCCGGCCTCGGCCAATACCCTGGCCAAACTGGCCCACGGGTTGGCCGATAACCTGCTAAGTGTCACCGCCCTGGCCGCCTCCTGCCCGGTCCTGATCGCCCCCGCCATGGATGGCGGTATGTTTACCCACCCGGCCACCCAGGCCAACCTGGAGCATCTTCGCCAGCGCGGTGTCACAATCATCGGCCCGGCTGAGGGGCATCTCGCCTCCGGCCTGGTGGGGCTGGGCCGGATGGTTGAGCCGGTAGAGCTTTTCGGCCACATCCGCCTGTTGCTTGGGCGCTCTGGCCCCTTGAGCGGCCGCCAGGTAGTGATCACCGCCGGCGGCACCCAAGAGCCAATCGACCCGGTTCGGGTAATCGCCAACCGCTCATCTGGCAAGCAGGGCTTTGCTCTGGCCCAGGCCGCGATTGATCTTGGTGCGCAGGTCACGTTGATCGCAGGCCCGGTCAGCTTGAGCGAACCGGTCGGCGCCAGGCGGATTAATGTCAGCACAGCCCAAGAAATGCACCAGGCCGTCCTGGCTGCACTCCCCCAGGCCGACGCACTGGTGATGGCTGCCGCAGTGGCCGATTTTCGGCCTGAAACTCAGGCTGATCAAAAAATCAAAAAGGAAACCGGCCTTCCCCAAATCCAACTTGCTCGGACGATCGACATCCTGGCAGCAGTTGCCGAACAAAAAGCTCTCACCGGTCGGCCACTGCTCACCGTTGGCTTCGCCGCCGAAAGCCAGGACTTGCTAGAAAACGCCCAGGCCAAACTGAATGCGAAGAAGCTGGATTTGATCGTTGCTAATGACATCAGCGCCTCAGATGCTGGTTTTGGTGTTGAAACCAACCGCGTTACCATCCTGTTCGCTTCCGGACGCCGCGAGACTCTACCCCTGATGGACAAAACGGAGGTTGCCCAGGTGATTATGCAAACGGTTGTGGAACAACTTCGCCGGGTGGATGCCGCCGGAAAACCATGAACACCCCCACCGCGCCGGGCTGGATCGTCCATCTCTGCCCCCAAACCGCCTGGCTGGCCGCCCTCTCGTCAGGGGAATATCGCCCAGCCTCCTTGGACTCGGAAGGCTTTATCCATTGTTCCCGCCCAGAGCAGGTAACCGCTGTAGCCAACCGCTTCTACCGGGGATTAACCGGCCTGGTACTACT
>JAYRWF010000365.1:0-1537 GCA_041918195.1 Anaerolineales bacterium | reverse complement strand
TGAACCCACAGAGCGAGGCCGAGCGCCGCGCGATCGAGGAGAGTGGCTGCGATGTCCGCAGCATCTTGCGCTCGCAGGACCTGGTGAAAAGCGAGCAGGTCTTTTTCGCCGCCACCGGTATTACGGCGGGCTCTTTGCTCAAAGGGGTGATCTTTCACGGGGATAAAGCCGAGACCAATTCCTTGATCTTGCGCAGCGAGACTCGCACCCGCCGGCTGGTGTTTGCCGAACACCTGGTTGAAAAATAACTTAGTGTTTGAACCGGAATGCGGCCAGCGCTCCGAACAGTAACACCAGGATCGCCACCGGCTGGCCGCAAATCGTGAGCGAGGGAGCATCCGCTGTTGGGGAAGCAGAAGGGGTTTCAAGCTGGGCAGTTCGGGTTGGAGGGAGGGTAGGTCCGACCGTCGCAGTGGGGGAGCTGGTTGCTGTGCTGGTAATCACCGGCTTGTGATTGGCGCTCCATAGGAAGGCTACGACCGATTCATAATCTGTCACGGCCAGCCGGCCAGGCTCCTGGGGTGGGTGGGTCAGCTCCAGGTAGGCGACCAATTCGCCCTGCGAAGCAAAGCGCTGCAGCGCATCCCCCTGCAGAATGACCGCCGGGATAACCGTCGGGATTGGAAAGCCTTCGTCCCGCGCGCGGCCGCCGTGGCAGCCACGTCCCCAGCAATTCTGGTGATCTTCCTCCCAAATCGCTCGAAAAGCATCGGTCAAGCCTTGTCCCTGGTCACCGTGGCAGGGCATACAATTATAGTAATAAACATGCTTGCCGATATCCTGCGCGGAAGGGTTTTCGGGCATCACCGGCGTGGCCAGCGGGTCGTAAGTGGGAGTAGGCGGAGCGGATGCCTGGACTCTGGCAGGTGGACGCAGGATCAGCAGCGCACTGCCCAGCAGGAGCAGGCCGAGCAGGATCAGGGACAGGGATGAGTGCGTTTTAGATGCCATAGCGGCTATTACAACTCAACTTCTTAGAGCAAGGGGTAGATGTCGAAGACCACTTCTTCGTACGGGTGGGCCTGGCGGATGGCAGCCAGCGCCTGGCGGGCCAGGCTTCGCTCACAGACAAATTCGATCCGTTCTTCTGCCACTTGTTCCAGGCTACCCACCGCTCCAATCGCCGGGTTGGCTCCTTCGAGCGGCTGGTAGCGCCCGGTACCGTCCGAGGAAAAGCTGCAGTGGCTATAGTTGCCAATCCGTCCTGCCCCAGCCTCACCGAGCGCCTGGCGCACGCGATCGGCATGCGTTTTCGGAACAAAGACTACGATCTTAACCTGGCTGGACATCGTTGCTCATTTTCTGGGGGTCAGCCTGGGAGGTTTACTTTTCCAAGAACCCACCAGCTTCGGCTTGCGCCAGGGCTGCCTGGATCGCCGCTACCAGCTCGCGCGCCGAGGCTTCGGTCAACTCGACGGCCACGCGCGCCCCAGGTCCGAGCGCCTCGTTGACAAAATCGAGGTTCAAGGCATACTCATATGGCGCCTGGAACGGGTGGTCGTAGGATACATTGACCTGGCGGACATCGAACCAGCCG
>JAYRWF010000364.1:0-1544 GCA_041918195.1 Anaerolineales bacterium | reverse complement strand
TACTCGCTGGGTGAGCGGTGGCGAGCTGCCGCCAGCTCGTAAGGTTGAGCAAGAAGACGTTACGCTGATTCCGGACCAGGAGAGCTACCAGCCGGGCGACACTGCCCGAATCCTGGTCCAGTCGCCGTTCAGCCCGGCGGAGGGCCTGCTGACCGTAAGCCGGAGCGGAATCCTGTACACGGAACGATTTAGCCTGGTCGATGGCTCGGCAACCCTGGCGATCCCGATCGAATCGGTGCATATTCCGAACTTGATGATTCAGGTTGACCTGGTTGGATCGGCCCCGCGCAGTGACGATCGCGGCCAGCCATTGCCTGGCGCTCCGGCGCGCCCAGCGTTTGCCAGCGGCACCCTAACTTTGAGCATTCCTCCCTTGGCGCGCAAGCTGAGCGTGGCAGCCGTTCCTGAGCAGGGTGAGCTTGAACCGGGCGGGGAGACCACCATCCGGGTGCAGGTGAAGGATGCTCAAGGTCAGCCGGTTTCAGGCGCAGAGCTGGCGGTCGTTGTGGTAGATGAGGCAATCCTGGCACTGAGCAACTATCAGCTCCAGGACCCGTTGAGCTTGTTCTACGCTGAACGCCCATCGGGAGTGGAAAGCCAGTATGGGCGCTCCAGCCTGGTTTTGAGCGACCCGCAATCCTTGGCGGTTGCCAACCAGGTGGTGGAGGAAAAAACGATGCTGCCGGCCTCGGCAGATATAGCGCTTATGGCCGCGCCTGAGGCGCCGGCTGCGGAAGCGGGCATGTCCAGAGAAGCGACCACAGCAGCGCCAGTTATCCGGGTGCGTAGCGATTTCAACCCGTTGGCGGCTTTCGCACCGGCGGAGATCACGAATGAGCAGGGCGAGGTTCAGGTGGCAGTCAAGCTGCCAGATAACCTGACCCGCTACCGGATCATGGTTGTGGCAGTCGCCGGCGGCAGCCAGTTTGGCACTGGCGAGGCGAACCTGACGGCTCGGCTGCCCCTGATGGTCCGACCATCAGCGCCGCGCTTCCTGAATTTCGGCGACCAGGTCGAGCTGCCGGTAGTCCTGCAGAATCAAACCGATCAAGCGTTAGAAGTCGAAGTGGTTGCCCAGGCCAGCAATCTGGAGCTGCTCGGGAGCGCCGGGCTGCGCGTGACCGTCCCAGCGCGTGACCGGGTGGAGGTGCGCTTTCCGGCCCAGACGGTGATGGCTGGCACGGCGACGCTGCGCCTGGCAGCAGTCAGCGGCAGCTTTTCGGATGCAGCGACGATTAGCCTGCCTGTTTACACCCCGGCGACCAGCGAGGCCTTTGCAACCTACGGTGTGATCGACGAAGGCATGCTTGTCCAACCGGTCCAATCCCCGCAAGGAGTTTTTGCTCAATACGGTGGATTAGAAATCAATACCTCCTCAACGGCGTTGCAAGCCCTGACCGATGCGGTGCTATACCTGGTCCAATATCCGTATGATTGCAGTGAACAGATTGCCTCGCGATTGTTGGCGATCGCTGCGCTGCGCGATGTCCTTTCGGCTTTCCAGGCTGAAGAACTGCCAGACCCGGTTGAATTGGAAGCGGTAG
>JAYRWF010000363.1:0-2257 GCA_041918195.1 Anaerolineales bacterium | reverse complement strand
ATCCATATTTCCGAGATTGATTGCTCGGGTGAGCACACGCACCCAGTGGATTTGTTGCAGGAAGGGCAGAAAATCCGCGTGCGGGTGCTGCATGTCGATGGATCTAGACAGCGGTTGGGATTGAGCTTGCGAGTAAACGAAATTGAGTAAAAAAGATCTGTGGTTGGTTGCGGCATTTGGGCTGGTGGGGGGCCTGTTGGGAGCGGGGCTGATTTACCTGATTGCCAGCCGTCCACGCGGCCAGGCTGTACAACTGCGGCCAGCGCCCAGCCCCGCGCCAATCCAGGTATATGTGACCGGCGGGGTTATGCAGCCTGGTGTGTATGCAGTGCCACCGGACAGCCGGGTGCAGGAGGCGATTGAGGCAGCCGGGGGTGCAGCGGCAGGTGCTGACCTGGCTTATGTGAACCTGGCGGCCCGGTTACAGGATGGCGATCAGCTTTATATTCCGTTGATTGCACCGACCCTGGCACCCGAGGCGGTGATTGAGGGGGGCAGCCGTGGGCCTGCGCTGCCTGGCCTGGCCGCAACGGCGACGCCGCAAGCCGGCATCCTGGCGCCAACGCAAGCTGGCTTGATCAATATTAATACTGCCAACCAGGAGCAACTGGAAAGCCTGCCTGGGATCGGGCCTAAAACGGCTGAAAAAATAATTGCTTATCGGAATGAGCACGGTCCTTTTCAAACGATTGAAGCGATCATGGATGTGAGTGGGATCGGGCCAATGACCTTCGAAGAGCTCAAGAGCCTGATCACGGTGGGCCAACCGGCCAGGCCAAATTAAGGACGGTATGCCTCGCCGCAGCCGCGTCACTCCTGGTACGAGCACGAGCGCCTTTGGATCCCCAGGGCGCGCCAGCCATGACGCCAGCGCGTTCTATAACAGCAAGTTGTACGCTGGCCTGGCGCGCGGCGTCCAGCCAACCGGATTGGAAAGCCCCTTTCCGCTCGAAAAATTGAATCGTATTACCTGCGCTTCTGCTGAAAACCTGACTGAAATTCCGGATAACAGTGTTCATTTAATGGTGACCTCGCCGCCGTATAATGTGGGCAAGGAATATGACCAGGACCTGACTCTACAATCCTACCTGGAATTTCTCAAGCGGGTATGGAGCGAAGTGTACCGGGTGTTAGCACCGGGTGGGCGAGCATGCATTAACGTGGCGAACCTGGGGCGCAAGCCCTATATTCCGCTCAACGCGTATCTGAGCCTGATGATGCAAGAGGTGGGGTTCTTGATGCGCGGCGAGATAATCTGGAACAAAGCGGCCAGTGCGAGCCCATCCACTGCCTGGGGGAGCTGGCGCTCGGCTACCAATCCAACCTTGCGGGATGTGCATGAATATATCCTGGTTTTTTCGAAGGACTCTTTTCAGCGTGAGAAGACTGGGAACCAGGTATCGACCATCTCGAAAGATGATTTTCTTGAGTTGAGCAAGAGCGTCTGGTCATTTCCGGCAGAATCGGCGCGCAAAATTGGCCATCCAGCGCCGTTCCCTGTTGAGCTGCCGCGGCGATTAATCGAATTTTATTCCTATGTTGGAGATGTTGTTTTAGATCCTTTCATGGGAAGTGGGCAGACAGCCCTGGCAGCCTTGCAAACGGGTCGCAATTATATTGGTTATGAGATCGATCCCCGCTACGCTGCGATGGCTGAGCGGCGCATTCGTGAGTTTTTGGAGGCGAAGATGGCTGAGAATCCGAGCGGAAGTTGGACAGCAGGCCTGCCGGCAGATATCCCGGCAGCGGTGAAAGCAGCGATAGATGGGCAGGATGCGGCAGCTTTTCAATGTGCGATGGATGAACTGCCGCCGGAACAGGCCGAGGAAGTGCGCAAGCAATTAGAAGAGGCCGGAATCATTGGAACCGGCCCGGCTGGATGGACGGATTTTGAGGTGCTACTCCAGGAATTTGATGTGCTTATCCAGGCGATTGCAGCTATAGCCGGCGGGGACGGCGCTCAGCGCAGCCGGGTATTGGAAACGCTGGGGAAATTGGAGCAGGCTGGTTATCACCTGGAGCAAGCCGTTCGACGGATGTGGGCCGGGGAACGGCAGGCAGCCGTGCTGACAGAAGGGCTGGACCCGAACAGCGCCCGGCTGGTGGTGCATATTTTGGGCCGAATTGATCCGGGCGCAGCCGATTTGGTAGCGCCAGTCACGATCCCGGAAGAGGTGCTTTTGGCGATCCAGGCCCAGGATGAGCACGCCTTTGAGCTAGCAATGAATCGGTTGGATCCGGCTGAGCGGCAGCGGGT
>JAYRWF010000362.1:0-4701 GCA_041918195.1 Anaerolineales bacterium | reverse complement strand
CGTTCGCAAGTCTTCAGGTGATCCGTAGCCCGCCGGAAGAGATCGTTGGCTTCCACCAGGCGCTGCTGGAGGGCAGCGCCTTCTGGACCATAATCTGCCCCCGCCCATTCATCTAAGAGCGGATCCAGGGTGCGCCCAAGCAGTTTGCTGATCGCGGCGACGACCTGGAGCTGGCTGGTGCCTTCATAAATGCTGGTGACGCGCACATCGCGGAAATGGCGCTCGATGTTGAACTCGTTCATATAACCGACGCCGCCATGCACCTGCATGGCCTGGTGGGCGACCCGACTGCCCATTTCAGTGTTAAAGAACTTGGTCATTGGGGTCAAGGTTTCGGCCAGGCTGGCAGCCAGCTTGTGGCGGGAGCGCAAGGCCGGATCGGGCGCTGCGTTGTCTGCCAGGAGCTGTTCGCAGGCTTTCAGGGTATCGACCCAGCGGCCAGTTTCAAAAAGCAGGGCACGACCAGCCTCGATCTCAGTTTTCATCGACAGCAGCAGACGCGAGACAGCCGGGAGCTGGCGGATAGGCCGGTCGAACTGGATACGGGCGCTGGCATAGCGGAAGGCTTCGCGATAGGCGGCCTCGGCGATCCCAATTGCCTGGGCGCCGACCGCCAGCCGGGCGCCGTTCATCAAGACCATCGCATAGCGCAGCAGGCCAAAGCGCCGCTTGCCGATCAGGTAAGCCGGGGTATTGTTGTACAGGATTTCGCAGGTGGGCGAGGAATGCATGCCCATCTTGTTTTCGATCCGGCGAATGCGGACGGATTCATCCCGCTCGAGCAGGAAGAGCGACAAACCGCGCGCATCGGTCGAGCCCGGTTCCGAGCGGGCCAGGACGAGCTGGATATCGGCGCAGCCGTTGGTGATAAAGCGCTTGACACCGTTGATGCGCCAGAAACCGGCGGCTTCATCGAACACCGCCTTGGTTTGGACGGCGCCCAGGTCTGAGCCGGCGTCTGGTTCGGTCAGGACCATCGCGCCGGTGACCTCGCCGCGCGCAAACCTGGGCAGAATGCGGGCCTTGATCTCCTCATCGGCGTACTCATTGATCGAAGCAGCAATTTCCTGCAAGCCGAAAATGGTCATCAGTCCGGCTTCAGCGCGCGAGATCATCTCAACCATCGCGGCATAAATCGTCTCGGGCAAGTTGAGGCCGCCGTGTTCCCAGGGCAGCATGGCGCCCATGAGTTCTGCCTGGCGTAGCGCTTCGATGGCCTGGACGGTAGCCTGTGCATAGGTGACCTGGCCGTCTTCAAAGTGAGCGCCTTCCTGGTCAGCGGCTGGCGCGGATGGGGCGATCCGGGTAGCGCAAATTTCTCCCAGAACTTCCAGCATCAGGCTGTAGTTTTCGATTGCGTCGGGGTAGCTGCGTGGGGCAGTGGGGAAGCGGTCGTGATACGAGTAGCCCTTTTCTTTTACCTGGACAACTTCGCTGAGATCGACCTGCTGCAAGCGAAACTGCAAGTCGGGGTTATCGAGATAGAAATTATCCGTGGTGCTCATCGGGTTTTCTCTTTTAATGCCTTGATCAACAGCGGCAGGACTTCGGCGGCCTCGCCGACGATCTTATAATGGGCGATTTGGAAAATGGGCGCCTGGGGATCAGTGTTGATGGCGATAATCTTGTTCGATTGATCCATCCCGGCGCGGTGCTGGATCGCCCCGGAGATCCCGGCGGCGATGTACAGTCTGGGGCGGACGGTCGTACCGGTCTGGCCAACCTGGTGCTCGCGCGTAACCAGGCCGGCATCGACAGCGGCGCGTGAAGCGCCGACTTCGCCGCCCAGCAGGGACGCTAACTCTTCAATAAGCTGGAACTCGGCCGGGCTCTTCAGACCACCGCCGCCGGCCACGACGACCGGGGCGTCGGCCAGGTGGACGCTGGGCGGGCGTACTTCCCGGCTGAGCACTTCCAGAGCCAGGTCAGATGGTTCGAGACGGACTTCCACGCGTTCCACCTGACCTTGGCGAGCTGGATCTGGCTCGTTACGGCGCATCACGCCAGGGCGGACTGTGGCCATTTGTGGGCGGGTGTTCGGGTTGACAATCGTGGCGATCAAGTTACCGCCGAAGGCGGGGCGGATCTGGTAGAGCAGGTTTTTGCAGACTCGGTTTTCTTTGCGGATGGTATAGTCGCCGATCTGCAAGTCGGTGCAATCGGCGGTCAGGCCGACTCTAAGGGCCGAGGCCAGGCGGGGGGCCAGGTCGCGGCCGGTTGGGGTGGCGCCGATCAGGAAGATCTCGGGCTGGCGCTGGCGGGCCAGGCCAGCCAGCACCCGGGTGGAGGGCAGCGTCCGGTAGAGCTCCAGCTCGGGAGCTTCGGCGACCAGCACGCGATCCGCTCCGGCCTGGATCAACTGCTCGGCCAGCCCGTCTAGTTGGTAGCCAAGCAGCAGCGCCCAGACCTGGCTCCCCAGCGTTCCGGCCAATTCCTGGCCTTTGCCGAGTAGCTCAAGGCTGACTGGGGCAACCTGGCCTTGTTCTTGCTCGATGAAAACCCAAATATCACCGGGTTGGGTCATTCGACAACCTTTCTATCAGCCAACGATGTATTCCTGGATCAATTCTTGGATCAGGGCCTGGATACCGGCATAGTCGGCTGGGATTTCCTTGCTCTCGGCGCTTTCCAAGACGACGAAATTCACTTTGTAGACCTGGGTCGGCGAGCCAGCCAGGCCGATCTGAGTTTCGTCCAATTCCAGGTCAGCAGCGGTCCAGACCGGGATCTTGAGCTGGCGCTGATCGAGGTAAGCTTCGAGTGAAGCCAGGTCGCCAAATTCGGGGTATCTTTTAAGCAAAGCTGGCAACTCATGAGGCGCAGCAGCCAGCTTGAACTCGATCCGCCGGCGAGCGGAGGGTGGACGCGGCTGGTTGGCTGATGCGACGACGGTCAGCAGCGCGGGGATGCGACAGCGAACCAGTTCGGCGCCCTGCTCAAAGGCACGCTGGACGACGATCTGGTGCTCGGATAGCTCGACCAGGCTCTCGGCATAGGTAATCTGGGGCAGGGCCAGTTTCTCGGCGACCTGCGGGCCGACCTGGGCGGTGTCGCCATCGATGGCCTGGCGGCCACAAAACAGCAGGTCGAAAGGGCCGGCTTTTTCGGCGGCTTTGGCCAGGGCGTAGGAGGTGGCCTGGGTGTCAGCGCCGGCGAATTTTCGGTCCGAGAGCAGAATTACCCGGTCTGCGCCGCGATAAAGGGCCTCGCGTAGCACCGCGGCCGCCTGGAGCGGTCCCATAGTCAGGACGGTGACGCTACCGCCGTGCTGGTCTTTGATCTGCAAGGCCATTTCCAGGGCGTGCAGGTCTTCGGGGTTGAAAATCGCTGGCAACGCCGAGCGATTCATCGTCCCTTCGGGGGTCATGACCTCGCCGGTAACGAAGCGGGTATCGGGGACTTGTTTTACCAGGACAAGCGAATGATAAGACATGGGCAAACTCCTACAGGTTAAACCCTGGGCAGGGGATTTGGTCGCGGTGGCAGCCAAAAGCTAATGGCTGGCGACCTGGAAGCGCCACGGGATGCTCTTCCAGGGTTCAGGGACGTTGTTCAGGCCGATACGAGGAGTGATTTTGACCTGGGAATCGGGGATCGAGAGCCCGTTTTCGATGAACAGGCTGGCGCTGGCAGCGCACAGGTCTGCACCGTTGAAGGCTTTGTCGATGTTGAGCGCCTTGGTCAGGCGAGCAGGGCCGTCGGTCCAATGAGCAGGCGGAAGGTTGGCGCGGCGGCCGGCGATCACTTCCAGTCCTTCGATTGGTTGGATAGCGCGGAGCAGCACGGCGGCTGGAAAGCCGTCCTGCTCGACGACAATATTCAGGCACCAATGCATCCCGTAAGTGAAGTAAACGTAGGCGTGGCCAGGCGGGCCGTACATGACGGATGTGCGCGGGGTGCGGCCGGCCCGGCAGTGGCAGCCCAGGTCGTCCTCGCCGGAGTAGGCTTCGGTTTCGGTAATCAGCCCGGCGAGGCGCTGTCCATTCTCCAGGCGCACCAGGCGCGCGCCAAGCAGCTCGCGGGCGACAACCAGCGCCGGGCGAGCGAAGAAAGAGCGCGGGAGGTGGTCAAAATCTGACACCCCGTTATTGTACAGGATATCGGGGCTAGGCGCAAAGGCGATCGCTGAAGACTGGCGCTTTTGCACCGGGTGGTCTTGGCGTATAATTCCAACAGGCATAAAGAATGGATTATTCGGTTTACCTTTCCCCGTTTTCCTGGCGCTACGCCAGCCCGGAGATGCGCTGGATCTGGAGTGAAGTGCATAAACGCCGGCTGTGGCGGGCTTTGTGGGTTGTCCTGGCGGAGGTCCAGGCTGAGTACGGCCTGGTTTCGACAGCGCAGGTCGAAGATCTGCGCGCCCACCAGGAGCAGGTTGACCTGGAGCGCGCCCTGGCAATCGAGGCGGAGATCCACCACGACCTGATGGCTGAGCTAAAGACCTTTGCTGAGCAAGCGCCGCTGGGCGGAGGAATCCTGCACCTGGGTGCGACCTCGATGGATATCGAGGATAACGCGGATGCGCTACGCCTGCGCCAGTCGCTAGAGCTGATAATGGACCGGCTAGATGGGCTGTTGAAGGCTTTCGCCGAAAAAATTCTGGCCTTTTCCGACCTGCCAATCATGGCTTTTACCCATTTGCAACCGGCTGAACCTACCACCCTGGGATATCGCCTGGCGCTGTACGCCCAGGATTTGCTG
>JAYRWF010000361.1:0-1760 GCA_041918195.1 Anaerolineales bacterium | reverse complement strand
GCTTTGGTGTTTGAGCGCTATTGCATCTCCTGCGGCGAGCTCTTCCAGGCTGGCCGGGAGGATGTCCTGCTCTGTCCTGATTGCGGCGGCCCAGCGGTCGCGCCTTCTGACGCGCTGCCGGATTTCACCCGCCTTTCGGATATCTCTGCCCCACTTCCCGCCCAACCTGGCACACATCTTCCCGGTGTCGCCTGGCAAGTAGGTGATCTGATCCTGGATGTTTACCAGGTCAAGCAGATCTTCACCAGTGGTGGGATGGGCCTGGTGTACCGGGTCCACCATCGTAATTGGGGGATCGACCTGGCTTTGAAGAGCCCGCGCCCTGAGATCATAGCGCGGTATGGCGAGGATGATTTTATCCGCGAGGCCAACACCTGGGTGGAATTGGGCTTGCACCCGTATATTGTCACTTGCTACTATGTTCGCAAGATCGCTGGTTTACCGCGGATTTTTGCAGAGTACGTCGAAGGCGGCAGCCTGAAAGACTGGATCGACGACCGGCACTTGTATGCTGGCGGGCAAGCGCAAGCATTAGCACGGGTCCTGGATATTGCCATCCAATTCGCCTGGGGGCTGGCGTATGCTCACGATCAACGGTTGGTGCACCGCGACATTAAACCGGCCAATGTGTTGATGACCCCTGACGGCATCGCTAAGGTGACCGATTTCGGCCTGGTCATGGATCGGGGTGGCAACGGGATGGCGCGTTGGGTCGAGCCAATCGTTGGGCCGGATGCTTCGTCGCTGTTTCGACCGCGTGACGGGATGGAATTCGAGCCCATGGACAAAGGCGGGATGATGACCCCAGCCTATTGTTCGCCTGAGCAAAAGGCTCGCCGCCCGCTGACTTTGAAAACCGATCTGTGGAGCTGGGCAGTTTCCATTTTTGAAATGTTTACCGGTGAAGTGACCTGGTATAACGGTGCTGCTGCCGGGGAAGCGTTGGCTGAATATCTCGAAAATGGTACGGTGAATCCTTTGATCGGCCCAATGCCCGATCCGGTTGCCCAGTTATTGGGAGAGTGTTTTCGCCTAAACCCCGAGCAACGTCCCGCCGATTTTCTTGAGATCGCCAACCGGCTCCAGGAAATCTATCCTGGCCTGGTCGGAGAAAGCTATCCACGCCAGCAACCCCAGGCGGCGGAGTTGCGCGCAGATAGCTTGAGCAACAAAGCGCTCAGCTTATGGGACTTGGGCAGCGATCTTCCCCTTCGTCGTGAAGAAGCCAAGAAACTCTGGCTGGAGGCGCTCTCGCTTGAGCCGAACCATCCCGAATCGACCTATAACCTTGGCCTGGTGGAGTGGTATGCCAATCAAATCCTCGAGAGCACGGTGGTTGAGCGAATGAACGAGGTGTGCAATTCCCGCCCCGGGGACTGGCAGTCGCGCTGCCTGATTGCGCAAGTCCATCTTGAACGCGATGATCCCCAGGCGGCTCTGGCCCGCCTGGCTGAGATATCAGCCAGGGAAGGCGGACGGCCCGAAGTTACTACTCTTCTGGTACAGGCGCAGAACCGTTTCGAAGCCTCAACCCGGCTGATCGCTTCGTATGATGATCATGCCGACGTGGTCAACGCGGTCTGCCTGAGCGAAGACGGCAGCCTGGCTCTTTCTGCCAGCAGAGATCGGCTGATTAAACTATGGGATACTCGCCAGGGGGCCTGTTTGAAAAGCCTGACGGATGAAACCCAGGGCGGCGTGATCTCTGCAGCGTTAAGCCCGGATGGACGATTGGCAGTCGCGGTCGCCTGGAACGAGTT
>JAYRWF010000360.1:0-2500 GCA_041918195.1 Anaerolineales bacterium | reverse complement strand
TTTGAGACTTAATGTTAGCCAATTCAATCCTCCAACAAATTTTCGATCATACCATGTCTTTCGGTCCGGTGTGGGAAGGACCACAGGCAGACGTCCAGACCCCGAGGGGAAAAACGGGAGCAGCGAAACATGATTTTACCCGAAGGGGGACAATCTGTCCAGGGAAACGCTGGCCTTTTTCCCTCTGCCCGTTAGGCCGGGTTTGGATTAAAATTAAAGGGAAATGATCCGAATCATCGTCGGTGTCTCAGGCGCCAGTGGCATCCTTCTGGCTGAAAACTTGTTGCGCGCCCTCGCTGATCTACCCGAAGTGGAAACCCACCTGGTGCTGACCAAAGGTGCGTTGCAAACCCTGGATCACGAATCGAGCTGCTCCCGTCAGGAATTCCAGGCTTTAGCAAGCCATGCCTACCCGGTCGGGGATATCGGGGCCAGGATTGCCAGTGGTTCGTTCCTCACTGCTGGGATGGTTGTGGTTCCCTGTTCGATGAAGACCCTGGCCGGGATAGTCCACGGTTACTCCGATAACCTGCTGTTGCGCGCCGCGGATGTCTGCCTGAAAGAGCGGCGCAAGCTGGTCCTGGCGCCGCGCGAGATGCCGCTTAGCACCCTGCACCTGGAGAATATGCTCAAAGCCTCGCAGTATGGCGCCGTTGTTATCCCCCCGCTGTTGACTTTTTATCACCAACCGCAGACCGTGGAGGACCTGATCCATCCGGTGATCGGAAAGATCCTGCTCCAGTTTGGATTGAGTTACCCTCGCTTCAGCGCCTGGAACGGGTTGAGCCATGAATGAATCAAACCTGGCGATCCACCATTTTTCGACTGTACTGGAAGGAACGGCCGGCTTGATGGAAGCCGTGTGCATCGAATGTGGCCCGGATCTGATCGTAGTCATCGGCGGGGGTAGTCGCTACCACCTCGGGGCGGCGGCTCTGTCACTTTCCTTACCCAGTCTCAAAGATGCCAGCAAGCTGACCAACAGCACCTACCAGGTACCCGTTCCCGGCCACAAGGAGGAAACGCTGGCACGCGAAGGCAGCCTGGTCCTATCACGCAGTTTGCAGCGCAATGTCCTGCTGAGCGTCGGAATTCACGAAGAAAATCCCTCCCGAGAACGGATCAGCTACCTGGCAGAGCAGTTTTTCCAGCTTGTCCAGCAAATCCAGGCTTTCTACCAGTCCGGCAACTCCCTCGCCTGAAACTCAATGCTCTTGCCCCCAGGCAATCTGAGCGCAGTCGAAGCCAGACATCTTACCCTTCGAAGTTAATCCGAGCTTCTAATGCATATGCGCCTCTCAATTTCCTTTTCCTTGAAGCGTCTATTGACCAGGGATATGGCTGAAAGTATAATTACCGAAAATAAAAACCCAGGCCCGCCTGACGATTCAGGCGTAAACCTGGAACCTTCGGGGCAGGGTGCGCGACCACTAAATCATCTTTAGCGTCGCAATTCCCGATCGGTGGTAAAGCCCACGAGCAGTTGGAAACCCACTGCAGGATCCGGTGAAACTCCGGGGCCGACGGTAAAGTCCGGATGAAAGAAGGTGTTGCAGGCGAATGCTCGCCCGGCAGGGGACCCCTTGCCCGTTGAGGATCTGAGTCTGCGCGTCAACAGCCCCGAAGTTCCTGCACTCTGGGCTGTTTCTTTTTGGAAAAGCTCTTTAATGAAACGTTCTGCAAGCAATGAGAAAACCTCCTTAGCCCCACGCCCGGCCTGGCAAGCCTGGGTCCCGAGCCTTTCGTTTATGATTGCCTTGGCTTTGTGGTGGTCGGTCACTTATTTTGGTGAACTGCCGAAATTCATCTTGCCTTCGCCGGGTATGGTACTCCAGCGCCTGGTGGAGGTGCTACGCGACGGCAGCTTGTTACGCCATGCCCTGGTAACCCTCCTGGAAGTCGTCCTGGGCAGTTCAAGCGGCGTGTTGATTGCCAGCCTGTTGGGCTATTTACTTTCCCGTTCCCCAGTGGTCGAGCGGATCATCTCTCCGTACATCGTTGCCAGCCAGGCAGTGCCGGTTGTGGCGATTGCTCCCTTGCTGGTGATCTGGTTTGGCCCCGGCTTGTTTTCCAAGGTCTTAATTACGGCCCTGACTGTCTTTTTTCCGGTCCTGGTTAATACAGTGGTCGGCCTGCGCTCGGTTTCGGAAGACCTGCGCGACCTGTTCCGTTCGTTACTCGCCACGCGTTGGCAGACATTTGCCCACCTGGAAGTCCCGGCCGCCCTGCCGGTTTTCCTTGGTGGGCTGCGAATTGGTGCCACGCTCTCGGTGATCGGTGCAGTGGTCGGTGAGTTTGTCGGTTCGGATCGCGGCCTGGGTTTCTTGATCAACGTCGCCCGTGGTCAGTTCGACACTGCCCTGGTTTTTGTCGCCCTGCTTACCCTGGTTGCCCTGGCGCTTGGTTTATACGGCGGCGTAGTGCTGGCCGAAAAACGCCTGCTCGCCTGGCAGCAAGCGCCAGACCCACGGTATGCAGTACAAAATAAAATCTAAGGATT
>JAYRWF010000359.1:0-2499 GCA_041918195.1 Anaerolineales bacterium | reverse complement strand
CATAATTTATGAAGCTAGATTGATAGGCGGTGCGCGCCGTCAGGACGGTGAACAAAGCCAACATACTCAGCAGAACCAGGCGGCCGAACTGGGCCAGGTTCCAATCGGCCAGCAGACGCCAGAGGGCGTAGCCGCTGCCCAAGGCAACCAGCAGCGAAGTCATAAAAGTGCTGGTAGATTCGAGCTGAAGCAGCGCCATCCCGGCAAAAGGCGGGTTCGGACCGAGCAGCACGCCGTAAGCCGAGAAGAAGCTTGCCAGGAAGATCACCAGGGTCAGGAGCACCAGCCCGCCGCGCAAGCGTTTGAAGTGGGCAAACTCGGTGGTATCAATCAAGTACCCAAAACTCCATCCGCCCAACAGAATCATCGGCCAGGCCATATGAACCGTCAGCCAGGGCATTTTTTCCCCGGCCGCAGTGTAGGCCAGCAGGCTAGCCACCACCCAGAAGCTGAGTAAGCCGAGCAGCGGGGCTGGCTCCAGATCGCCCGGCGCGGGCATTGGCGCCAACGGCCGGCGATTGTCTGTATCAACCGTCTCCAGCTCACCTTCCTGGGCTTCTCGCAGGGCGATTTTTTGTTGGAGAGAGCGAAAAGCCTGGCTGAAACGCAACAGCGGGCGCTGTCCAAAAGCAAACAGGAACATACCCAGCAAGCTGCCAAGCGCTGGCAAGTATTCATAAACCGGGATCTGCACTGCAAGATAGTAATACCAGGGTTGGCTGCCGCGCTGGACGCCCTGTTGTTTGAGCCAGTAGCCCAAAGAGCCAACCAATCCGGTGAAGAAACCGGCTCCGTTGGTGAACACAGTCGTATAAAAAATGGTGAAGAAGGCGTAGAAGATGGCGGCATTAACCAGCCAGAGCTTGCGGTTCCAAACCAGGCCGATCAGAATCGCAGCGATGGTGAAGGGGACTAAAAACGCGGCGATGCGCCAAATGTCCAGCGAAGAAAGGTTGGTGACTTCACTGGCATTGGTGGGCACATTCCAACCAACAAAAAATACCGGGAAAGCAGACAACATCGGGAGCACCAGGCTGCCAATCAACGCCAGCAGGCCGAAGGAACGCTCCTGGCGCAGGCGCTGCCAGGAAAAGCCCTGGATCATCAGCACAAAACCGGCCACCAGGAAGACAGCTCCCAAGGCCAGCAATCCCAAGGCCAACGGCGAAGGCCCCTGGACCGGCAAGGCCTGGACCGCCTGGCCGGGCACAGCTGGGGCTGCTGTCTGAGCAGCGTTAGGCCCACCCGCCCAACTATGTGTGAGCAGGAACGCCTCGGTTGCCAGGATCAGCCCTAAACCGGCCAACAAAGCTAACAGGACTGGTTTGCGTTTGGAAGGATCGACCCACTCGCGCTTCCACATTTGGTAAAGGAAGTAACAGCCCAGGAATACCAGCGCCTGGGCAGTGTAAATGAAGGCGGTCTCCTTAGCAGTGAAATGCAGGACGGTGGCCAGGCTGACAAAATAGGTGTACCTGGCCTGGCCAGTTTCCAGGTAGCGCAGCATCGCCCATAACAGGACAATACCGGCAAACGCAGCATACGATTCGTTGCGGACATAGCGCCCGTAGTAGAGCATATATGGGGAAATGACCATCAAGGTCATGGCTGCGAACATCCCAGCCCGGCCCAGGTAGCGCCGGTAATACCAGACGAACGCCACACTGGCGATGCTGAACAAGACTGCCGGGATGCGTGCGCTGGTATCGCTATCTCCGAAAAGGAAATAAGACAGGGCGACAACATGGGTCTGGAAAGGCCCGTGAGAGAGCGGGTCGTGTTGGTAACCCTGGCCAGAGAATAGCGACCAGGAATTATGGTAGACATGAATGGTCTCATCATGGCTCATCACGCGCGGCTCAAGCAGAGCAAAGCGTGAAAGAACCGCCAGGAGCAGCAAAGCGACCAGGAGCAGGTTCTCCCAACTCAGCTTGACTGGACCAAAAACCGGTCGTTCGAACCAGGATGGCGAGTTTTCAACCGTGTTATCCATGCAGAATCCTCAAATTATGACGGTAAATTTCCCGTCGTATTCGGGAGCTAAGGCTCACCAGCGATCAGGGCTTCGTTTTATTACGCGGCGCTCTGGGGCGATTCGAGGCGGGACGCGGACCAGCCGACCCAGGCCGGGATCCCCCATCCGAACGGCGACCACCTGCTGGTTGACGGCGAGCAGGTTTCCCAGCACCCTCGCCAGATCGTTCCCCAGATTGCCAGCGAGGGCTTGATCGCTCAGTGGATGGCCGGCTGGCCGGGCGGCTGCCAGGCCGAGAGGTTGGTTGAGCCTTCTGTGGGCTGCTGATGCCCGGCGCCGGGGTGTGGAGCGGTTGTCGCGTTGGCCGGGCCGCCGAGCCGATCCGCAAGCCAGAGATTTCCTGTGCGGTAAGGTGCCGCCATTGGCGGGGTTCGAGGTTGCCCAGCAACAGGCTGCCGATCCGGACGCGGATGATCTTCACCACCGGCAGGCCAAGGCGCTGTCCAGTTTCGCGGATCTGGCGT
>JAYRWF010000358.1:0-2610 GCA_041918195.1 Anaerolineales bacterium | reverse complement strand
GCTGTCGCGCCACAGCGTGTAACACCAACATCGATCACCGCCAGAAGTGCATCGAGCGTGCGGACACCGCCAGCGGCTTTCACCTGAACCTGGGGACCAACATTGGCACGCATCAGGCGCAGGTCCTCCAGGGTGGCGCCGCTGGGCGCAAAGCCGGTAGAAGTTTTGACCCAGTCCGCTCCAGCCGCTTCTGACAATTTACAGGCCAGGATTTTCTGCTCATCGGTCAGGTAAGCATTTTCAAAGATCACCTTAACTTTCGCTCCCCGGGCATGGGCGACCTGGCAGACAGCCGCGATATCGGATTGCACTTCGGCTGCTTTTCCAGAACGAAGCTGGCCGATATTGAGAACCATGTCCAGCTCAACCGCGCCATCATCGATAGCAGCCTGGGTTTCAGCCACTTTAATCATGGTCAGGTTGCTGCCATGCGGAAAGCCAATCACCGTACTGACTTTAACATCCGTTCCGGCTAGCGCTTCAGCCGCCAGCCGGACATGGCAAGGTTTGACACATACTGTAGCAGTGTGGTAACGAGCAGCCAGATTGCACCCGTTGATGATATCTTGCTCGGTCAGCTCGGGTTTCAGCAGAGAATGATCGATGACCTTGGCCAGTTCAAGGTATGTAATAGTCTTGCTTGACAGCATGATCTTATCTCTTCCACAAATCGATTGGTTTTTTGACCATTGGAGGTGTGTAAGGCCATTCGATTTTCCGGCCTTCACCAGCAGATTGGTAGGCAGCATACATGATCTTGAGAACTTCACGACCATCTTCGCCAGTCTCCAGGCAGGTTTCTTTGCCAAGTACGCAGTTTATGAAGTGCTGCATTTCCTGCGGAAAACCATAGTTCCAGATTTCCTCGAACATGGTAAAGGTGTAGCCACGAGTAACGCCTGCTTTCTCGACAGCATAACCATAGCCTTCCTCACTGTAGGTAAGCAGCGAGCTGCCGCGCAGCAAATCAGCGCGTGTATGGCCTTTCTTGCCATACACTTCGCAGCGATCATCCACCCCGCCGCCCTTGGCCCAACTATTTTCGATCATTGCGACTTTGTTGCCCTCGTACTCAATCACAGCATAGGAATGGTCTTCGCCTTGAGTCCGACCCTGGTGAATATAGGTCCCCATGAAGGCGGTCACGCTTTTTACCTTGGGTTTACCCAGGACCCAGCGAGTATACTCGATCGAATGGCAGCCCATATCAAGCATCACGCCGCCGCCAGAACGATTGACATCCCAGAACCAGGGCATATGCGGGCCGGGGTGCTCTTCAGATTGCTTGGCCAGGAATGGCTCACCAATTGCACCTTCTTCGATTAAGGTCTTCACGCGCACGTATTTTGGCGCGAACAAGAGCTCTTCTGCATACATCAGCAGAACACCAGCGCGCTGGCAGGCATCAATCATTTCATCCGCTTGTTCAAGTGTTACACAGAGCGGTTTTTCAATGATGATATGCTTGCCAGCTTTGGCAGCCTCTACCACAACCTGGCAGTGCAAGTCATTCGGGATCCCGATATCGACCACATCGATTTCTTTATCCTGCAGCATCGCCCGGTAATCCTGATAGGCTTTGGGGATCTGGCGTTCCGAAGCAAATTTTGCGGCATGATTTGGGCTGGCGACGGCAACGACCTCGGCGTTGTGTACCCAGCCCTTGAAGGCTGCATGATGGATATCGCCGACAAAACCCGTTCCGACCATACCCACCTTAACTGTTTTGGTCATAAAAACCTCCTTTTATGGGATGAAGTTCCTCAGAAAGGTTGCCTGGACCTTTAAAATTGTTCCGATTATTGACGTAAAGCCCGCTGCCGGCCGTAGATCGAAATGAGAACCAGCAACGTGGCGCCCAGGACCATCCGGCGAACAGAATCAGGCATCTGCATGGTGGTCAGCAAACTGGTGATCAGGGTCAGGACAATCGCGCCGGCCATTGTGCCCCAATAGCTGCCCTTTCCACCTGAAAGCAAGGTACCGCCAACCGCTACAGCAGCAATGGAAGGGAATAAGTATGGCTGGCCAAGCTGGATCAAGACCACACCGGTATTGCCGACCAACAGGAAACCACCGAAACCAGCTAAAGCGCCAGCCAGGGAATAAGTCGCCAGGTTCATCCCGGTAACATTTACACCAGAGAGCTTGGCTGTTACCCGGTTGACCCCAATCGCAAACAGGTGCTTGCCAAAGGTTGTTCGTTCCAGCAGCAGCCACATGAGAATCCCAAATATCAACCAGATAATCAATGCGTTGGGAATTGGCAGGCCAGGGGATAGGGGGCGAGCGATTAAGCGGGTCATGATCGGCGCCACCTTGCCCTGCACATTGCCGTGATTCAGGATGATCACCGCCCCAGTGACCACCCCAGACATTCCAAGGGTCATCACGAAGGGTGAAATCTTCAGAAAAGTAATCCCAGCCCCATTCAATAAACCGATCAGCGCGCCAACCACCAGGGAGATCAGCAATGCCACCAACACTTTCTCGTTTGCGCCAGCCACGTACACGTAGGTTAAGATGGCTGTCAGGGTGACAACCGATCCGGCAGACAAGTCAATCCCTTCCGAACCGCTGATGATCACAAGAGTCTGTCCGGCGGCAATC
>JAYRWF010000357.1:0-3267 GCA_041918195.1 Anaerolineales bacterium | reverse complement strand
TTGTCCCGCGCCCGCGCCTGATCGCGCGGCTCAGCGCGGGGTTGGGCCAGGAGCAGGGGCAGGGACGGAAGCTGACCCTCATCTCGGCCCCGGCCGGCTTTGGCAAGACCTCGCTCCTCAGCGAATGGATGCCCACTTGCCGGCGGCCGGTGGCCTGGCTGTCGTTGGATGAGGGGGATAACGACTTGACCCGGCTCCTGGTTTACGTTGTGGCTGCCTTGCGGACGGTTGTCCCGGCTATTGGCGAGCAACTCCTGGCTGTGCTGCAAGACCCGCCTCTTCCGCCAACCGACGCGCTTTTGACCCCTCTGATCAACGAGATCGCCGCCGTCCAGGGCGGCTTCATCCTGGTGCTCGATGACTACCACGTGCTTGAGTCCCCGGCGATTGACGACGCGCTGACCTTTCTCATTGACCACCTGCCGCCACCCCTGCATCTGGTCATCACCACCCGCGAGGATCCCAATCTACCCCTCGCCCGCCTGCGTGCTCGCGGCCAGTTGACCGAGCTGCGCGCCGCCGACTTGCGCTTTACCGCCGCCGAGGCCGCCGAGTTCCTGAACCGGGTCATGGGCCTGGAACTGGCCACGGCAGAAGTGGCCATCCTGGAAACCCGCACCGAGGGCTGGATTGCCGGCCTGCAATTGGCTGCAATCGCTCTTCGATCGCCACTCTCCATGCAAGGGACTCACGATTCTGCCAGTTTTATTAAATCGTTCACTGCCAGTCATCGTTTCGTGCTCGATTTTCTGGTCGAAGAGGTTTTACAACAGCAGTCAGCAAGGATTCAGGCTTTCTTGTTATGCACTTCCATTCTCGATCGCATGTGCGGATCTCTATGTGACGCTGTGCTCCACGACAGCTCTGGGCCGGGCCAAGAAAGGATCTCCTCGCAGGAGACTTTGGAATATCTTGAGCATGCCAACCTGTTCATCGTTCCGCTTGACAATGAGCGGCGCTGGTATCGTTACCATCATCTCTTTGGAGAGTTGCTGCGCCAGCGTCTGAAAAATACTCAAGAACTTTCCAATTACCACTTGCGCGCCAGCCAGTGGCATGAGGCCAACGATGACCTGACTGAAGCCTTTAACCACGCCCTGGCGGGCGGTCATTTTGAACGCGCGGCAGACCTGGCCGAAGCGGCCTGGCAGGGCATGAATCGCAATTTCCAGACCACCGCCTGGCTTGGCTGGGTAAATAAACTGCCCGAGGCAGTCATTTACTCCCGGCCCCGGTTATGCGTGCAACTTGGGTGGGCGTTTTCGGACTCTGGCGAGTTGGAGTCGAGTGAAGCTCATCTGCAAAACGCTGAGCGCGCCCTGGCTGGCTCAATGAACCGTGATGAGTTTAAGAGTTTACCGGGAAATATCGCCCTGATCCGCGCGGATAACGCTCAGATAAAGGGTGACCTGCCCGAAACAGTAAAATACGCTGAACTATCTCTCCAGCTCCTCCCCAAAGATGACATTTACCTGCGAGCCTCAGCCGCCATCACGCTGGAATTTACCCATTGGGCGGCCGGGAACCTGGAAGCCTCCCTGCGCGCCATGCATGCCTGGATCGAGGATATGCAAAGATTAGGCAACCAGATGTTTGCAATTGCCAGCGCCTTTGCCGTGGCTGATATGCAAGTGATCTTAGGTCGCCTGGGCGAAGCCGAAAAGGCTCTCCAGCAAGCCATCCAAAGCGCTGCCGCGCATGGTCAGGAGGCTGAAACTATCACCGCTCATCACCACCTGGGTTTGGCCTTGCTGGCTCTCGAGCGAGCCGATGATGCCGCGGCTACCCGCCATTTGCAAAATGCTGCAGACCGGGGCCAGCACACTACGATCATAGATTGGCCTTATCGCTGGAATCTGGCGCAAGCCCGGATCAAAGAATCCGCCGGGGAATGGCAGGCGGCGCTCGTCCTGCTCGATGAAGCCGGGCGGGTCTACGTTAGAAACCCAATTCCCATGCTGCAGCCAATCGAGGCCCATAAAGCACGGGTCTATCTCAAACAAGGGCAGCTGGAAAAAGCCGTATCCTGGCTTCAGGAACGCGGCCTATCCGTGACTGACCCGGTGAACTACCTGGGTGAATATGAATATCTCACTCTGGCGCGGATTCGGCTGGTCGAAGGCAATTTCACCGGGGTCAATGAACTGCTTGATCGCCTGCTGGCGCTGGCCGAAACGCAAAAACGGACTGGAAGCGTGATCGAAATCCTATTAACGAAGGCGCTTGTGCACCAGGCGCAGGGCAACCTTCCCCAGGCCATCCACGCGCTAGAGCGCGCCCTGACGCTTGCCAGACCGGAAGGTTACGCGCGCATCTTTACAAATGAAGGCAACGCGATGCGATCCTTGATTGAAAGTCTCTCGCGCAATCGAGACCATTCACAGAGCAGTTATGCGGAGAAACTCCTGGCTGCCTTTAGCCAATCTACAGCCGCGCCAAAATCACCGATCATCCATCAAAAAACAGACCTGGTCGAACCGTTAAGCGAACGCGAGCTAGAAGTACTCAAGCTGCTGCGCAGCGAATTAAGCGGCCCAGAAATTGCCCGACAACTGATCGTGTCTCTCAATACCTTACGCACCCACACCAGAAACATTTTCAACAAACTGGGAGTCAACAACCGACGGGCGGCAATCCACCGCGCCGAAGAACTCGACCTGTTCTAGCTGGCCCGAAATCACCCCCGCAGCCCCGGCATGTGTCATCAACCACCTGCCGGGGCTGCGATATTTTCAAGCCTAAATCACTATATCAATCACATCATATGGTGATGACGCCTCACCACCTCAGGCGGTATCCTTTCGGCAGGTAAACAACGAAAGGATACATACGACCGCATGACGAGTGACACACCAACACCAAATGCGAAGATTTACGAAATCCGCATCAAAGGACACCTGGATGCTCAATGGGTGACGTGGTTCGATGGCCTGAGCATCGCGCTGGACGAAAATGGCGACTCGCTTCTTTCTGGACCCGTGGCGGATCAGGCTGCCTTGTACGGATTGCTCCGCAAAGTGCGTGATCTTGGAATGCCGCTTGTCTCGGTTGTTCAAGTCCAAACCAATTGTTCTGAAAAAGGAGAAAAATGAATACAAGCTCAACCCCTACAAAAAAGATCGACCCGAAAGTCCTGCTCTCCACCCTATGGATCATAGTCATGCTGAATATGCTGAAAGCGGACATCCTTAGCGGGTTCATCCCCGGCGCGGTGGAAGAGGTAGCGAAAACTGCCGCCAGCACCGGCGTATCCATTCCCCAATTGAT
>JAYRWF010000356.1:0-1775 GCA_041918195.1 Anaerolineales bacterium | reverse complement strand
CCAGAGCCTGGCAGACCTGGCAGCAATGAAACGGCTCCTTACACAGAGCCGAGCTGTCCACAACAGCGCTTATGCCATCCACCCAGGCGACCTGGACTGGTGGCTGTTTTACCTGCCAGTCGAGAACTCCCCTTGGGAGAATATCTTCCTGTGGGACGATCCAGATCGCCCTGGCGAGCTGGCAGCCTGGGCTTATCTCTCGCCAGGTTGGAACGCCTTTGATCTGTTCATCCATCCAGGTTGGCGCTCAAAACAATGGATTGATACACTGTCCCAGTGGACTACCCAACGCCTGGAAGAACTGAACCAGACCAACGGAGCAAAGCAAATTCGCACCTTATGGATTTCTCCGCACGACCAGCTGTCGGTTGAATGCCTGGAGAGGCTTGGTTTTCAGATGACCGACACAACCAACCTTGATCTTGAGCGGTCTGTGGTTGAGCTAATTCCAGAGATTGAGCTGCCAGGTGGTTTCCAAATCCGACCTTTGGCGGGCGAAAGCGAATTACCCCAGCGAGCGACTGCTCAACACGCGGTGTTTGGCTCAAGCCTGGAGCTCGATCGCTATATTGAGCGTTACCGGCGATTTATGCGCTCAGCAGCCTATACAGATGCCTTAGATCTGGTTGTCCTGACTCCTGATAACCAGGTGGCTGCCTTTTCGATCTGGTGGTTGGACCCAGTGAACCGGCTCGGTCATCTCGAGCCACTCGGAACGCATCCAGCTTTTCAACGACAAGGCCTGGCGCGAGCGCTGATCCTGGAAGGCTTGCGCCGGATGCAGGCAGCCGGTATGACCCGGGTTAATGTTTGCACAGAAGGCGATAACTATCCGGCGCAGGCGCTTTACCAGGCAACTGGTTTCCAAGAGACCTGGAGATTACACACCTTTATCCGATCGGTTTCCAAGGAGGAATGATGACGATAAAAGCGGTCATTTGGGATTTGGGGGGTGTTATTGTCCGAACAGAAGATTTCACCAGCCGCGAGAAAATTGCCCGGCAGCTCAAAAAAACACGCCAGGAATTGGAAGAGCTGGTTTTTTCTGGCGAGTCGGGCCAACTAACCCAGCTCGGCCAACAGAGCGATGAAGCACATTGGGAACGCGTACGCCTGGCGCTCCAAATCAGCCCGGGGGAATTTCCCGCCTTCCAGCAGGCATTTTGGGGCGGCGACCGGCTGGATCTCAACCTGGTCGATTTCATTCGTAACCTGCAGCCAACCTACCGCACGGGACTGCTCAGCAATCATTTTCCCGGACTGCGAAATACTTTAAAGACCAAATGGAAAATTGCCGACGCGTTCGATCAAATTGTCATTTCGGCTGAGGAAGGGATCCTGAAACCAGACCCCCGAATTTATCAAATCGTGCTTGAAAAGTTAAACGTTTTCGCGGATGAAGCAGTATTTATCGATGATTTCATTCAGAATATCCATGGCGCCCAGGCTGTCGGAATGCAAACAATCCATTTTCGCGGCCCGGAGCAGGCTAAATCTGAGCTGCTGCGCCTGCTGAAAGATCAGGAATATGGAGCCGGTGCAAATGCCAATTAAAGCAATCATTTGGGATATGGGCGGCGTGATCCTGAATATGATTGATGAATCCCCACGCCTGACGCTGGCCGAAGAATTTAACCTGCCGTTGGAGAAAATCTATTCAGCGATCTTCGACAGCCAATCAGCCATGCATGCCTCGATTGGGCGGATCACGCTTATCCAACACTGGCAGAATGTTGGCAATTTGTTGGGCATCCAACCGCCCGAATTAGAATCTT
>JAYRWF010000355.1:0-1581 GCA_041918195.1 Anaerolineales bacterium | reverse complement strand
GGCTCACCGGCAAATCCCCCAACTTCGGAATCATCTCGCTAAACGTCTTGATAAAGCGTGGGAATAAACGCTCCGCCGGGATCCGTTTCGGCAGTCGCAAGCGGAACGGCAGCGGTGGATCCCAGTTCCCGCGCGATTTCAACCAACCACCCAGGCTGGAAAGGATCAATTGCTCGGCATAGAACGGTTGTGGTTCGTAGGTCGTGGTATCGTTGTAATCGCGGATGTAGCCCTTGAATGCTGAGGTCAGCACCACCAGCTCGTGGCGATCCGAAGGCGTCATCGGTGTCAGCACTCCCCAATCCGGATCGGGCTTGCCGAACAAAGGCGCCTCGTTCGCCCTGAATTTCTGTGGGTTGTAATCGGGCGACCAGACTGCTCGCAGTGGTGCTGGTGACCGCCGGGAAATCTCCTGCAATCCACCCTTGGTGTCTTTCATTGCCAGGCGGGTGTGCCATAGCTCCACCCGTCCAGCATGCTTCTTCGGCTCCAGGGCATGCTGCCAGCCGGCCTCTGCATTCGGCGAGATAATCAACCGGTAAGGTAGCTCAATCGCGCTCTCATACGCTTTCGGCGGCTGGATTCCCGACGCAGCCTGGCGCTGGGCTGGCGTCGGTTTCTCTGGGATGGCTGCCAGGGGCGAAACAACCAGCTCCAGGCCTGACCAATCCAACAATCCGGCAATCGAGAGCGGCAGGCTAAAGCCAGCCTGGTTCGGGATGCGGAAGACCAATCGCGTCGGCCCGCCAATCCGCGCTTGGGCCGGGATCGGCGGCGCAGCCGGTATGCCTGGGTTGTTATACGGGTCGCTCTCCCCCGCCGGTGGAGGCGGCGGGTTGGTCGGCGAGGACTCGTACACCGCCTGCTCCGTCACCGTCTGAGGCGGAAAATTCACCACCAGGTAGGCAGGCTTTGATGGATCGTCAATTCCTAACACCGGCTTGTGCGTCTTGCGTTGCACTGAGACGCGCAGGTTCACCGCCTCTACCGTTAGATCGAGTAGATCATCAGGACGCAGCAACTGAAATTTGAGGGCCATCGAAACACCTCCGGATGAAAGAAACCGGCCGCGCAGAAATCAGCGCGGCCAGCTTGGGTAGCGGGGTATACAGTTTGAATCGAAGGGAGTAGGTCTTTTCTGCTTCACAATCCGAGTTTAAAGATGATTATTATCTGCAATTATTATAATACGCTTTCGCAATTTGTCAATCATAAATCCGGATCAGAATAAACCTGCAAACTGGCATGAGGTCAATGCCGTGATCAAAACAAATTCTCTGGAATTCTTCGAACAAGCCTGAACCCCAAATTTTCAGCTCATATAACAAAGTTGTATAAATAGTCAACAACAGGCTGCCAGGCGCTCTTCCTGGATAGTCCGTCCAACAACTCTCAAGGAAGCCTCGTTGAGAATCAGTTATAATTATTCGATCTTTAAAAGAAAGAGCAAAATCATGAACGACCAGACCACACCCAACCCATCCATCGACTTCATCCGCCAGGCCGTGGTGGAAGACCTGAAATCTGGACGCTTCGCCAGCGTTCACACCCGCTTCCCCCCCGAGCCAAATGGTTATCTCC
>JAYRWF010000354.1:0-6050 GCA_041918195.1 Anaerolineales bacterium | reverse complement strand
GGCGCTCGACGATCTGGTCAGCCTGGCTCAGGGCTTCTGGAGAGTTGGTGGTCAGGACGGCCAGGCTTTTCATCCCGGCGCGCCGGGCAGCTTCGATGCCGGCAATGGCATCTTCGACGACGACACAGCGCGCTGGAGGCATTTGGAGGGCCTGGGCGGCTTCCAGGAAGACCAGCGGGTCGGGTTTACCGGGACGCCCGAAAACGGAAACAATAGCCTGAAAGTAAGCACCGATCTGAAGGGTATGCAAGGAGTCGGCGATATTTTGGTGAGGAGCGGATGAGGCGACTGCCATTGGTATGGCGCGGTCTTTGAGACGATTTAACCAATCCAGGACGCCAGGGAAGAGGCGCAATTGGGTGGGGATCATCAGGCGGTAGAGGATTTCTTTGCGCTCGCTGATCTGTTCGAGCAGATCAGCAGGCGGATTTTGTAGCACAGTGGTTATGATGCTTTGGTTGTTCATTCCGAAGGTGCGGGTGAAGAGGTCGCGATCGAACGGAATGCTATGTTCGGAAAATGCGCCGATCCAGGATTGGTAATGCATTTCGGCGCTATCGACCAGGGTACCATCCAGATCCCACAGGATAGCAAATGGCTGTAGCGGATTGGTCATCGGTTTTGTAGATCAGTCCAGGGGCGGTCGATAACCCTTGGGCGCTTCCTGCATGAGAGCGAGGGTGTTGCCGGCGGGGTCTTTGAAGAAAGCCATCCACAGGTCGTGATCTTCCATCGGGGCAATCAGGTGCGGCTGGTCGATGAAGGCGACCTGGCGGGCCAGGAATTCACGGTATACCAGGCTAATATCGGCGACGCGGAAATACAAAATCCCGGTTGAGGGGACGAAGGGCCGGGCGGGTGATTTTTCGAGCAGCAGACGCACTCCAGCGCAATCCAGGAAGAGAAAGTCGCCATAGCGATAGAGCTTGCGCAGGCCAAGCGCCTGGGTGTAGAAGGTCTCGGCGGCGTCTACATCGTCAACGGGGAGCATGATCTGACCGAGGGAATTGAGAGCGAGGGACATGTTTAGTTCTCCTGAGTAAAGTGGTGGGTAGCCAATTGTCTGAACCGTGCAGAAGCAATTGTAGCATGTCTATCCCCGGCTGCTGGGAATGGGAAAGGATTGCAATGCTTATCGGCGCATGGTAGAATGATTAAAAAGTCCGATTTGGACAATGGAGGTCGAGTTTTATGGAGCAGCAAGTAGCAACATTTACCGTTAAGAAGGGCCTGGCACAGATGCTGAAGGGTGGCGTGATCATGGATGTCGTGACGCCAGAGCATGCCCGGATTGCAGAAGAAGCCGGTGCGGTGGCGGTGATGGCTTTGGAGCGCGTACCGGCTGATATTCGCGCGGATGGCGGAGTGGCCCGGATGAGTGATCCGGAGCTGATCCTGCAAATCATGGACGCCGTTTCGATCCCGGTGATGGCAAAATGCCGCATCGGTCATTTTGTGGAAGCCCAAATCCTGGAAGCCATTGGGGTCGATTATATCGACGAGTCGGAAGTCCTGACTCCGGCGGATGAGGCGCATCACATCTGGAAGCATGATTTCAAGGTCCCATTTGTGTGCGGTTGCCGCAACCTGGGCGAGGCGCTGCGCCGGATTGGCGAGGGTGCGGCAATGATCCGCACCAAAGGTGAGGCCGGGACTGGCGACGTGGTCGAAGCAGTGCGACACGCCCGCTCGGTGCTGGGCGAGATCCGGCGGCTGCAGAATATGCCGGTCGAAGAGGTGATGGCGCTGGCGAAGGAGTTAGGTGCGCCGTTCGAGGTATTGATGGAAACACGCAGCCTGGGACGCCTGCCGGTGGTCAACTTTGCAGCCGGTGGGGTGGCAACTCCGGCGGACGCGGCGTTGATGATGCAGCTCGGCGTGGATGGCGTATTCGTTGGTTCTGGCATTTTCAAATCGGGAGACCCGGCCAAGCGGGCGGCAGCGATTGTCAAGGCTGTGACGCATTATAACGATCCATACATTCTGGCTGAAGTGAGCCGCAACCTGGGCGAGCCGATGGTAGGTCGCCAGATTTCCTCGATTCCGGATGCAGAGCTGATCGCTGGGCGAGGTTGGTAAACCAGATATAGAGGCAGGGAATCCCAGGGACCGGGTGATTATTCCTCAACCAAGCCCGGGGATTCCTGAACTGATTTGTTATGACCAAAATCGGTGTGCTTGCCTTGCAGGGCGACTTTGCAGAACACATTGCTATCTTAAAGAAAATCGATGCGCAGCCGGTTGAAGTCCGCCTGCCCGCGCACCTGGAGGGCCTGGATGGATTAATCATCCCGGGCGGCGAATCGACGACGATCGGCAAGCTGGCTACGGCGTATGACCTGATGGATGCCTTGCGGCAGTTTGGCCAGGAGCAAGCCTTGTGGGGTACCTGCGCCGGGGCAATTTTCCTGTCGAAGGACGCTCGCCGCAACCAGCCCCTATTGGGATTGATGGACATAACCGTCGAGCGCAATGCCTTTGGGCGCCAGGTGGCCAGTTTTGAGGTTGAGATGGATGTGCCGGCTTTGAGGCAGGTCGACCCAGGTGGCCGGCCATACCATGCAATCTTTATCCGGGCGCCGTTGATTGACTCGGTCGGGGAAGGCGTTCAGGTCCTGGCGAGCCTGCCGGATGGGCGGATTGTGGCTGCCCAGCAGGACCGCCTACTGGCGACTTCCTTTCATCCCGAATTAACCGACGACGATCGCTTTCACCGCTATTTCCTGGAGTTAGCTCGCAGCTACTGAGCAAACCTGGTTGATTGGAGTGTGATGTGAACCTTCAACCAGGATGGGATCAACGAAATCTAAGATGACCGTCCGTCCTTTTGATTGGCGCGACCTGGCCGCACTGCACTATTACCGCAACCAAAGCGTGTATTTGGACAGCGCCCTGGTTTTGACGCGCGGCCCGTTGATGGTGCCGGGAGCGCTATTTTCGTATCTCGCGCCGGGACTGGGCATTTTTACGGCGGTCAACCAGGATGGTAACGGGGAGCAGAATGTCTTTGGGCAAATCATCCACCTGTTGGGATCGCCATTCGCGCACCTGACTTTCGTCACCCCGGATGAAGCGTTTGATTCGGCCGGGATGCAGGAATTGCTGGAATACCTGGTGGCGATTGCAGGAGAACGGGGCGCTTTCCGGCTGTTGGCGGAAGCCGATGACCAGGTCTCGACTTACGAGACTTTACGTCGCTCCGGTTTTGCAGTCTACTCTCGGCAACGGATCTGGCAATTGACTCGACCGGTGGGAGGCAACCTGGTTGGAAAATACTCCTGGAGGCAGGCCACCCGGCAGGATGCGCTGGCGATCCGGCTGCTGTATAACAACCTAGTACCGGGGCTGGTGCAGCAGATCGAGCCCTTTTCGGCCAACACCCGCCCAACGGGAATGATCTACCATGAGAATAATGATTTGCTGGCCTTTGTCGAAATCCGCTACGGCCATCGGGGAATCTGGGCCCAGCCCTTCTTTCACCCAGATGCCCAGGAGGTGAGCGACCGGTTTATCGACCTGTTGCAGGCGCTGACCCGGCGGGGCTCCCGGCCGGTGTATATCTGTGTGCGCTCCTACCAATCCTGGCTGGAGCCTGCGATTGAGGAATTGGGAGCTGAGGCAGGCCCACGCCAGGCAGTGATGGTAAAGCACCTGAGCAACCTGCAGAAAGCTTACCGCCCGATCGGAGCGCCGGCTCTGGAAAAGGGGCAGCCGGAGGTGACGGCCTCGATGGTGCATAGTGATCCGAAAAAGCCATCCGCTTAGGGATGAGGAAAGTAAACGATCAGGGTATGGATAAACGAAAAATAACCGATGATTTGAATGCCTTACTGGATGTATTGCCAGCGCCGATTGCCCAGGCAGTGCGTGACTATAATGCCAGCGAGGACTTACTGGAAGTGATCCTGGACCTGGGCCGCCTGCCGACAGCGCGCTACGTGGAGCGGGAGGTGGTCCTGAGCAAGAACGAAGTCACTCCCCTGGATATCGAGTTTGTGGTGCGGCGGATCGGCGAATTTGACGCCGATAACCGGGCAGGCCTGGAGCGGACCTTGCACCGCATCTCGGCGATTCGTAACCGGCGCGGGCATATTGTTGGTCTGACCTGCCGGGTGGGGCGGGCAGTGTACGGGACAACAGACATTATTAAGGACTTGATTGAAAGCGGCAAGAGCCTGTTGATCCTGGGACGGCCGGGGGTGGGCAAGACGACGATGCTGCGCGAGGCAGCGCGCATCCTGGCCGAGAGTAAAAGGGTGATTATCGTCGATACTTCGAATGAAATCGGCGGCGATGGGGATGTGCCGCACCCAGCGGTTGGCCGGGCGCGGCGGATGCAGGTCTCGGCGCCGTCGTTGCAGCACGAGGTGATGATCGAGGCGGTCGAGAACCATAATCCCGAGGCGATCGTAATCGATGAGATTGGTCGCGAGCTGGAAGCAGCAGCGGCGCGAACGATCGCCGAGCGCGGGGTGCAGTTAATCGGGACAGCACATGGCAACAGCCTGGAAAACCTGCTGCTCAACCCGACCCTTTCGGACCTGGTAGGTGGGATTGAGTCGGTCACGTTGTCGGATGAGGAAGCTCGCCGGCGCAACACCCAGAAGACTGTGCTGGAGCGGCGCGCGCCGCCTACTTTCGATGTGCTGATCGAAATTCAGAACCGCGACCGGATGGCGGTGCACCCGGATATGTCCCTGGCGGTGGACCAAATGCTGCGCGGCTTTCCACTGCCGCCGGAGATTCGCAGCCGGCTGGACAACGGTGAAATCCGGATTGAGCGACCGCCGGCCCCGACTCCTGGGCGCCCCGGACCTGGGACAGGCCAGGGTTATCGCCGCCCGGCAAATGAAATGCCATTTGAGCGTGGACGGATTAGCGCTTTTAGCGGTCAATCGGCTTCGGCAGGGGAGGAGCGGGGTAACGGTGGGCCGGTTTATGAGACCGAGACACCGCCGCGCGAGCACCGCTCGCTACCGCCAGTGCGAATCTACCCGTATGGGGTGGCGCGCAACCGGCTGTCGCAAGCTGCCAAGCGATTGGGCGTGCCGGCGATCCTGGTTAGCGACGCTGGCGAGGCTGAGGCGCTGGTCACGCTGCGCACGTACTACCGCAAGCGCCAGCGGCCGATTATGGATGCTGAAAACCGGAACGTGCCAATTTATGTCTTGCGGGCCAATACGATCAACCAGATGCAGCAGTTTCTGACCGATCTGTTCAACCTGAGCGTTGATGCGAGCGGTGAAGGCGGACTGGAACCGGTGATCCAGGAGACCCAAGCGGCAATCCAGGCGGTGATGAATGGCGAACGCTGGGTTGAGTTGCAGCCGGCGGTCTCTTCGGTGCGGCGGTTGCAGCACCAGATGGCGCGTGAGGCGAACCTGTTTTCGCACTCCTATGGCAAAGAGCCGCGGCGGCGGGTGCGAATTTTTCGAGAGTGAGCGATTGAGGGCAGATGTTTATTACGCTGGAGGGATCTGAAGGAACTGGAAAATCGACTCAGGCTGCCCGCCTGGCGGCGCACCTGCTCCAGGCTGGTTACCCGGCGCTGTTAACCCGCGAGCCAGGCGGGACGCCGATTGGCGAACAAATCCGGGCAGTGATTTCGGATTTAAAAAACACCGACATGCAGAAAAGGACCGAAATCTTGCTCTTCCAGGCCTCGCGGGCACAACTGGTGGAGCAGGTGATCCGGCCGCACCTGGCGCAGGGCGGGCTGGTGGTCTGCGATCGTTACGCCGACTCGACCCTGGCTTATCAGGGTTATGGATATCAGTTATTTGATCTGGAGAGGCTGCGCCCGCTGATCCATTTTGCCACCGGCGGCTTGACGCCCGACCTGACCTTGCTGTTGGACCTGGAAGTTGAGGAAGGCTTGCGTCGGCGGGCCAAAGGGGGCGAATGGAACCGGCTGGATGCGTATGAATTGGGGTTTTACCGGCGGGTGCGCCAGGGTTACCTGGAAATGGCCCACAGCGAGCCGCAGCGCTGGGTGGTGGTGGATGCCACGCCGGGGCTGGATGAAGTCGAACGAGCCCTTCGGAAGATCG
>JAYRWF010000353.1:0-3087 GCA_041918195.1 Anaerolineales bacterium | reverse complement strand
GGCGGCGCGCCCGGGCGATCCGGCTCAATACCTATCAATGAAGCATCCAATCCCTCGGCGTTACCTGGCTGCAGGATCGTTCCACTGGCAAAACCAATCGGTCCGGCTGCCTGCACGCCGGGGATGCGCGCCACGGCGTTCAGGTCAGAACGGTCTAGCCGGCTGGCGTTTGTTGAAAGTTCGGTGTTGGCCTGGAAGACCAGTAATTCGGCATCCAGTTTTTCCAGGTACTGGCGGTTGGCCTGCGCCAAGCCTTCGGCCAGCGCAGCGACAAACAGTACCAGGGTGGTGATCAGGGCAATCACCAGGGAAAAGAGGACGAACCGACCTTTATTTCGCCAAACTTCTTTAAAGGATAGGAAAAGGGCCATTGTTTGTTTCCATTCTTGGTTTAATCTCAACTCTAAAGGGATTATACCGATGAATCCGTCGACTGTCAAGGATATGTTTATATATTGTATTATTTATATAGACATCGGGTTGGTGATCGGCCTGCCCTTCCAGTTAGGTCGCTCGGCGAAAGCCGTCCAAGGGATGAGCGTGCTATAATCAATCCGCTATGCTGTCCTATTTCGCCGTTTCTGCACCGGGTTTGGAAGCCCTTACCGCGCTTGAGCTGCTCCAGCTTGGCCTGGTGGAGCGTGTCGCTCCTACCCCAGGCGGGGTGGAGTTTTCCGGCGATCTGGCCGCGCTCTATCGGGCCAACCTGCATTTACGTACAGCCAGCCGGGTCTTGGCTCGCCTGGGAAATTTTCAGGCGATTGGTTTCAGCGAATTACGTAAACGCGCCGGCCGCCTGGAGTGGGAACGTTTCCTCAAGCCTGGCCAGCCGGTGGCGCTGCGCGTGACCTGCCACAAATCCCGCCTGTTCCACTCCGATGCAGTTGCCGAGCGGGTTGCGGCTGCGATCGGCGACCGTTTGGGTCGGCCATCGCCGCAACTGAAACCGGATGACGACGCTGTGGGTTCGCCGTCCCAGTTAGTGGTGGTGCGCCTGGCATTCGATCACTGCACCATCAGCCTGGATTCTTCGGGCGCCCTGCTCCACCGGCGCGGTTACCGTCTGGCGACCGCCAAGGCGCCGCTGCGCGAAACCCTCGCAGCCGGTCTGCTGCTCGCCTCCGCTTGGGACGGCGATTCTCCCCTGCTCGATCCTTTCTGCGGCTCAGGCACGATTCCGATCGAGGCGGCGAGCCTGGCGCTCGGTATACCGCCCGGCCGGCAGCGTGGCTTTGCTTTCATGGATTGGCCAGCCTTTGAGCACGTCGCCTGGCAAGCGCTCCTGCTCCAGGCCGACCAGGCCAGCCAACGCCTGGTGCAAGCTAAAGCCGGGAGGCTGCGCCTGCTGGCATCTGATCGCGATGCTGGTGCGATTGAGCTGGCCCAGGCCAACGCTGCCCGAGCCGGGGTAGCCGATTGGATCGAGTTCTCCTGCCGGGCAGTCTCAGCAGTTGAGCCGCCGACCCAACGGGGATGGCTGGTGACCAACCCACCGTATGGCTTGCGCGTCAGCCCGGAGAAGGATTTGCGCAACCTGTATGCCCAACTCGGCAACTTGCTACGTGCTCGCTGCCCTGGTTGGCAGGTTGCGATTTTGTCTAGTGACCGCCTTTTGCTCGGCCAGACCGGCCTGCGCCTGGACACCAGCCTGGCCCTGGTCAATGGCGGGGTCCCGGTGCGCCTTGGACGCGGTCGGGTGGATGCCCCTCCAGCGAAAATTTGACAGTTTTTCTCGATTATTCTATACTTAATCCCATGATGGAAAAAGACTGGCCTAAATTATTGCGCCTGCTCAACGAGGACCTGGGTTATTCGGTGCGTTACGCCCGCCAGACGCTCGGCTTTGAGTTGTTTACAGTCGACCTATCCGCTTGGAAGCTGCGCCTGTCAAATTACACCCCGGTGATCTGGGTCAAATACAGCGACCTGGATAATATCCAGCCGCTCGAATTGATTCAGAGCCTGGGCGATGTACTGCGAGAGCGGAACTGGGGTCGCCAGATTGCCCTGGTGCTGGTGGATGGTAATACCCACAGCCTGCTGCGACATCGCACCAGTCCGATCCGCAACCTGGTTTTTATTGGCGCTGAGGAGCAGAAAAACGTCACTGCTTCCCGCCGGCCAAGTGGTGAGTTGCGTGACCTGATCTCTGCCCAGGTGCCGGTCTCAAACCTCTCTCCCTATGAAACCCGCGCCCCGGTCACCGGCAGCCGTTTCTTTGGCCGCGATGCTGAGGTCAGCCGGATTATTTCCAACCCGGATACCAACCATACCATTCTTGGCATCCGCCGGATCGGAAAGACTTCTCTCCTGCGCGAGGTCGAGCGGATCATCAAGGAGAACGAAGACCCGGCTCATGTGGTCTACCTGGAATGCAGCGACCTGCTCAGCACCGATGATTACATCCGGGAGGTCGTCCGCAAGTTGAACCCGCGCGAGCTGCCACGCGTCCATCTTCAGAAATACATCTTTTTCTTTCCCGATTTCTTGGAGCGCATGGCGCGCATGTTGAAGAGCAAGCTGATCTTCTTGCTTGACGAAGTGGATAACCTGGTCATCATGCAGCGCGGCGATTGGGAGCTGTTCCGCATGTTACGCGCTTCCGCCAACAAAGGGGCTTGCCAGTACATTATGGCCGGTTTTCGTGAAGCCATGAAGGAACAGTACCTGCTCGATTCTCCGTTTTACAACTTTGGCCAGGAGATCCGCCTGAGCGAATTTTCTCGCCAGCAGGCCCATGAGCTGATCAGCGTGCCGATGGAAAACCTGCGGGTGCATTTTAAGTCCAAAGAAGAAGTAATCAGCCGGATTTACGACGAGACTGCTGGACAGCCCAACCTGATCCAGTATTACTGCCTGATCTTACTTCGAAATCTGGATTACACGGGTTCGCGCGAGATCAGCCCAGAAAGCCTCTTCGATGTGTATGCTGATGAAGGCTTTCGCGCCCATCTGCTGACCTCCTTCATGCAGAACACTGAAAACCGGGAAAAAGCCCTGGTGTATGCTCTTTTGGCTGCCAACCCGGAGAAACCGCAGATTGGGTTTTCTCAGGAAGCCATGGATGAGGCTTTGCGCAAGGGTGGG
>JAYRWF010000352.1:0-5064 GCA_041918195.1 Anaerolineales bacterium | reverse complement strand
TGGGCAGCGCACCCAGCTCCCAGGTAGCGAAATCCTGGCCTTTCTCGATCTAAGCCGGCGCTATATCGAGCACTCCTTGCGCGCCAACCAGCGCAATGACCACCTCTTTCATTCTTATAACATCCTGCACCTGGACGAACAACGCGCCTCCATCACCCACCTGTATGAAATGCTGGAGGGTCAGGTCGCCATCCTGTCCTCCGGGATGTTATCCAGTCAGGAGTCAATCGCCCTACTGGAGAGCCTGCGGCATAGCCTGCTTTACCTGACCGATCAACATAGTTACATTCTTTATCCAGACCGAGAGTTGCCCGGCTTCCTGGAAAAGAATTGCCTGACGCCGGAACAGATCCGCTATATTCAGCTCTTCCCTGCCCTGGTAAAAGCCAACGACCATCACCTGATCGCCCAAGATGTTCAGGGTGTCTATCACTTCAGTGGGATGATCCACAACCTGCGCGATGTTAATCGGGCGCTCGAAGCCCTCGAACATGATCCGAGATTTACAGCCCTGGTCCAGGCTGAAGCGGATGACATCCGCGACCTGTTCGAGGAGACCTTCCATCACAACGAGTTTACCGGGCGATCCGGAACCTTCTTTGCATACGAAGGGCTGGGCAGCATCTATTGGCATATGGTCTCTAAGCTGCTACTGGCTGCCCAGGAAACCGCCCTGCGGTTCTGTCATGAACCCGCCGGAAAAACGTTGAGCGCCTTATACAAGGATATCCGCCTGGGTCTGGGCTTTAATAAGTCACCCGCTGAATTCGGCGCCTTCCCTACCGATCCTTATTCGCATACCCCGAAAGGCCAGGGCGCCAAGCAACCCGGGATGACCGGCGTTGTCAAAGAAGAAATCTTAACTCGCCAGGCCGAGCTCGGCCTGGTTGTTACAGACGGGAAGCTGGCTTTCGACCTTTGCTTGTTGGATTCGGATGAGTTACTGACGAAACCGGAGGCTTTCCACTGGCTGGACGTTTTAGGAAAGCGCCAGGCCCTCGACCTGCCTTCAGGCTCCCTGGGTTACACAATCTGCCAGGTACCCGTGATCCTGCAGGTTTCGAGCGAGAACTGCATCAAGGTCAATTTCAGCAATGGCGACCTGCAGACCGTGGACGGACATACCCTGGATCGGGCGAACAGCCAGCATATTTTCCAGCGCGATGGAAAGGTGCACCACCTGGAAGTTTGTTTCTCCACCGAGGGATAAACCTGTTCCCAGTTACCAATCATAACGGGGCTGTCCAAGAAGAGCGTTTGGACAGCTCTGTTTTGATTCTCAACCGCAGCCAGGAGTAGCTTAAACCGCTCATCTTTCCATTTTCTGTGCAGAAGCCAAGCGATGCAATTCCCAGGTCTTTGCCAGGTTGGATATCAGGTTATTTCTCAGTTTGCAACTGCCCCAGAACCGCCAGTGGCTCTCGATTATCGGGTTCTTGGATGTAAGAATATCCATAGCTTGCGTAGCGGATCACGCCGTTTGGATCGACAAGCATCACAGTCGGCGTAAAGGCTTGGAGCAGAACAAGCTGCCGGGTGTTGATTCCATATTGAGCAGCTACCTTCGCGCCTTTATCGCTCCAGATCGGGCAAGGCAGCCTGGTTGCGTCGACAAACCTTCGGATCATCTTCGGCCCATTCGGCACGATCACCAGCACTTCCGCATTTAAGGCCTTAAATTTTTGATAGTCACGACGCAACTGCGCCATATGCTGGACGCAGTGCCTTCAGATAAATCCGAGATTGAAGACCAGCAGCACATTTTGTGATCGATTGATTTCCGAAA
The DNA here is from genome assembly GCA_041918195.1 of Anaerolineales bacterium. Classification (GTDB taxonomy): domain Bacteria; phylum Chloroflexota; class Anaerolineae; order Anaerolineales; family UBA4823; genus CAZAGA01. The sequence goes on along the minus strand of JAYRWF010000352.1, from coordinate 3,278 downwards.
AGCGATGCAGAACGCCATGCTGGTCGGGAAGTGTAAAATCTGGGGCTTGCTCGCCAACAATCAAGCGCTTCGTTGATCTTTCCATGGAATCGCTCATCCTGGTAGTTTCTGGAATTTGACGCTGGGCTGCGTCGGCCTGAGTGTAACATAAAAGCGCCTGGGCTGCCTGGAGGGCCGCTCCAGACAGGCATTTCTTCCAACAGAGACACCGGACGTGTCTTGGGTAACGAAAGCCAGGATAACTGTTTTGTAATACGTGAGGCAGCCGAGTAGTAATATTTCTCCCACGGAAGACGCTCTTGCAGGTATAATATATGGACAATTTCTGTCTAAATAATAAACAAAAAGATGCAGACCAATGCACAGGCATACATCCTAATTGGCGAGTAAATTCCTGCACAGTACCATTCAATTGTCAAGGCCCGCTGATCGGGCTGAGTGAATAGTTCAGCACACCAGCCTCAGGAATGGCAAGGGAGAGAATTACCCGATGAAACGTTCTTTCGTTAATAGATTATTCGCGCTCTGTTGTGCTCTGGGTATCATAATCTCGCTGACAGCTTGGCGCAGCCCCGCCCAAGCCGGCCTGCCGCCAAACGAGGTCCTCCTGACGACGGTCGATGCGTTTGTCGAAGAACAAATGAAACGCCTGGACATTCCAGGGTTGGCGCTGGCAGTTGTGCGCGGTAGCGAGGTGCTGATTGCGCGCGGCTACGGCAGGGCTGATTCCTCCGGACGTCCGGTGACAGCACAAACGCCCTTCCTGGCTGCCTCGCTGAGCAAGTCGATCACTGCTGTGGGCGTGATCCAACTGGTGGAAGCCGGTAAACTGGATTTGGACGCCCCGGTGCAAGCGACTTTACCCTGGTTACAGACCGCCGACCCGGCTGCTGCTGCGCAGATCACGCTGCGCCACCTGCTCCACCATACCAGCGGATTTTCCCGGTTTGAAGGCGACCTGCGCAACCTGGAGAAGGACCACGGCGAGCAAGCGTTAGAAACCAGCCTGCGCCGCCTGAGCAAATCCGAACTGATCGCCGCACCTGGGGAACTGTTCGAATATTCCAATACCAACTATGACCTCCTGGGGCTGCTGATTCAAACCGTTTCGGGCAAACCCTATGCAACCTACATCCACGAAGAAATCTTCTCCCCGCTTGGGATGGAGCACTCCTATACCTCGTTGGAAACGGCGCGCCAGGCTGGATTAGCCAGCGGGTATGCCGCCTTCTTTGGACTGACCTTGCCGTATGATCGCTGGATGCCTTCCCCGGAGACGGTCGTGCCATCGGCGGGGTTGATCTTGAGCGCCGAAGACCTGGCGCGCTACCTGGCCTTCCACTTGCAACAAGGGCTCACAAGAGATGGCAGACAACTGGTCTCCCCGGCCGGGATAGCGCAGCTCCACACTCCTGGCATCCAGATCGGCGAGCATGCCGCCTATGCAATGGGCTGGAACCAGTTCGAGTTTCCCCAGGCTGGCACACCTGGCGCTGCCGCTCCGCTGGCCTTGGCTCACGGCGGCGACTGGGCCAACTACAGAGCACTCATGCTGCTGATCCCCGAACACGAGCTGGGCGTAGCGCTGTTGATGAACAAACAAGATTGGGGACATGAATCGGCATATGAGCAAATCGGTTGGAACACCGCCCTGCTGTCCCTCGGTCTGCCCGTAGCGGAATTCCCGACCAATGAAGATTTCCTGACCCGTTACGGGCGCATCGTCGGCGGAGCACTGGTACTGCTGCTGATCGCTGGCCTGATCGGATCGGTTCAGCGGCTGAGCAGCGCCAACGCCTGGCTACCTAGTAGCCCGCAGCGCAGCCAGCAGAAGCTGATCTTCCTGGTGATCCTGCCCGTAATCGACCTGATCCTGGCCAGCTACTTGCTGCTGGTCGAATTGGGGTCCCTGGCCAGCCTGCGCTTGAGCCTGGCTTTCTTCCCAGACGCTGGGCTGCTCTACCTGGCAATGTTCGGGCTGACGCTCGGCTGGGGAACTTTGCGGACTATCCTGGCTTTCAGAAAGTTGCTCCCAATCGCATCAACCGAAACCGATTGATTCTCACCTCAGATTCCTGTACAATAAGATTGCGATAACCTGAACTGGGTGACGCACCATGTGCTCACCGCCGGTTATCCCAAGGAGTCCTGGTGATGGATGGTGTTCCATAAATCGCTCAAGGGGGGCCAAAGGGAACGCTGCATTACATCGATATAGAATTAGCGAGGAGCAAATCATGACTGACAACCAGACTTCCACCACCAAGACATTCGCCTGCAAAAATTGCCCGATGCGTCAAAAAGCAGAAGCTAACCCCAAATCTCTGCTCGCGCGTTTGTGGCGCTGGCACACCGGCTGGTGACCCGGCTGGAAGGCTTATCAGGCCCACCTGGCCGCGCAGGCCAAACAATAACTGCCAATTGCTTAATCAATCTTCATACAGAAGCGGTCCGCCGGCTGGTTGAGCTGATCGAAAGCGGATCCGGGTTGGAAGAGTTGGCTATGGCAAACGACAAGAATCGCCTGGTGAAATTTCCTTGCAGCCAGAGCCACTAAGCGGTGTTAAACTTATCCTATCCAGGTCGCTCGCCATAGGCTGAAACACAAAGTAAAAGTTGCTTCCCGTTCATTCCTCGCCAACCCCCTACACCGAGGTCAATGCCATCCTGTCGGATTTCGCTGCGCGCACCCAAGCGATCCTGGCAGAACAATTTCTCGGTTTGTACCTGGTGGGATCGCTTGCCTTGGGCGATTTCAATCCCCAGACCAGCGATATCGACTGGATTGTCATTACGCAAGGTGAAATTTCTTCCGTACTTTTCGAGGCGCTGCATGTGCTGCATACTGAATCTGATCAAAGCGGCTCCTCCTGGGCAAAAAAAGTGGAAGCAGTCTACATCCCCAAGATTGCGCTCAATCACCCGGCTGCCACATCTGCCGTCTATCCTCAAGTAGAACGCGGGACAAAGCTGTTCCTGGCGCCGCTCGAGACCGGCTGGGTCTTCCAACGCCATACCTTGCGCGAGCATGGAGTGGTCGTAGCGGGACCTGAGCCACGCGCCTGGATTGAACCGATCGATCCCAATCAGATGCGCCAGGCGGCCGCAACGATCAGCTCCGGCTGGTTGGAGCAATCGCGCCGCGACCCAGACTGGGTGGCCTGGGCACGCGAGCAGAATAGCCTGTCCTTTATCGTTCTCACCCTCTGCCGGCTGCTCTACAGCCTGGAAACCGGCAGGGTGGCATCCAAGCCAGCCGCAGCCCGCTGGGCAGGAGA
>JAYRWF010000351.1:0-2014 GCA_041918195.1 Anaerolineales bacterium | reverse complement strand
CGCCCGGCGGGTCGAAGACCGTGTGGGGCACCATGTACCAGCCGGACGGGACCACCCTGGTGCCTGACGCAATCGTTTATCTGCAGCTCCAGGACGGCGATGGACTGGGCAGCCTGGCGCCTTCGCAATGGGTATCCGCCCGGACCAGCAGCGGGGGGGTATGGAGCTACAACCTGGTCAATATGCGCACAGGAGATTTGAGCGCCTATTACACCTTTACCGATGGAGCAGATCAGCTGCGCATTGTCGGCCAGGGCGGTAATGCTGGGTCTAAGGGGGTAGAACCAAATCCATGGATCATCACCCTGCCAACAACCTATTCCTACCAGGTTGATGTGATTCTGACTGCGAATCCGACGGTAGTCAGGATGGTGAGCTACGAAGCATATTCCAAGAGCCAAAACACACTTCTGGCAGGGTTTGGTATCCTGGCATTTTGCCTGGCGGGGGGAATCTGGTATTCTCGCCGGAAAAAGTAGAAATCGTTGAAATAATAGAAAAATCGGCCGTGCCGATTTTTCTATTATTTCAACGACCTGAGTGTTTGATGCCTCGCAAGAGTTGGAGAATCCTGGGGAGCAGCCTGGCTTGGCCAAGCAAAGCGATCAGGTAGCGCTCGTGGCCTAAACCGAACTTGATCTCACGCCCTTGACGATTGATGGCAATTACGCTGCCTAAAATGGCTTCACAACCGTTAAGCCGGTCAGGCTCACCCGAGTGGTTATCACCCTGGATCAAATACTCCCCACCCTGGTGGCGAATCACGCGGTGGACAACCAAATCTCCACGACCTGGTTGAATGTAAGCTACTATTTTTCCTAACAAACTTCGCTCTGCTTTCAAGGGCTGAACAGTAATCCAATCACCATCCTTGATGAAAGGCGCCATACTCAGGCCTTTGGCCCGAAAATGGAAACAAGCCCCCCTGGAGAAAACCTGGAGCATCAAATCCAAAACCACCTCGTTCGGGAGTTCAAGATCATCTCCGTGCTGGATGGAGAAATATTTGCCAGGCTTTTCCACAATTAATTAGCTTTAAAATCAATCATTCTTCAGCACCCGCCAGCGTGGCTCTTTCCCTTGCAGGACGCTGACCACCTCTTCGGCGATGGCGATCCCGGCGCGCTGCTGGGCTTCTTTGGTTTGGGCGCCGACGTGCGGGGTGGCAATGACTTTCGGGTGCTCGGCAATGCTACCTGGGCCAGGCGGTTCAGCGCTGAAGACATCCAGGGCGGCCCCAGCCAACTGGCCCGAATCTAGCGCAGTCCGCAGAGCATCCTCGTCGATCACCCCGCCGCGGGCTGTGCAGACCAGGCGGACGCCTTTTTTCATCACGGCGAATTCGGCCGGTCCGATCAGGCCCTGGGTGGCGGCGGTGAGCGGCAGATGGAGAGAGAGGTAATCCGAGCGCTCGAGCACTTCCTGGAAGGAGGCTGGAACAGCCCCGGATTGGCGGATCTGTTCGGCAGTCAGGAAAGGGTCAAGCGCCAGGGCCGTCATCCCGAAGGCCTGGGCCAGGCTGGCGACGCGAGCGCCAATTCGTCCCAGGCCGATCAGGCCGAGGGTCTTCCCATTGAGCTCGCTGCCCATGAAGGCGCTTTTCTCCCACTGAGCCTGCTTCATCGAGCTATCAGCAGCCGGAATGGAGCGCGCCAGGGCGAGCATCAGGCCGAGGGTATGCTCGGCGACGGCCTGGGTGGCCGCCAGCGGGCTATTAACCACGGTGATCCCCCGTTCAACTGCCGCGCTGACGGCAATATTGTCGACACCCACGCCGGCGCGGCCGATCACTTTCAGCGCTTTGCCAGCCTGGATGACCGCCGGGGTCACCTTGGTGCGCGAGCGCACAACCAGGGCCGAATAACCGGGCAAAATTTCAAGCAGCTCTTCCGGGCTGATTTTGGGGTTAGCGGTCACCTCGCCAACCGCCCGCAGCAGAACCAGGCCTTCTTCGGCCAGGCCATCCGAGACCAAGATTTTGTCGAGTGCCATGCGTCGCTCCTTATCCGTGGGT
>JAYRWF010000350.1:0-8144 GCA_041918195.1 Anaerolineales bacterium | reverse complement strand
GGAGGTTGAAATCAGCCTGGGCGCTCATCCGATTGAGCATTACCTGCTCCTGCCCTTGTATGCCTGGGGCGTCGCAGATTGGGATTTGGAAGCGATCAAGCCTTTTCTCCAGCAACATCACCCGACGGTCGGGTTTTCGGTCTATGAAGCCCGCCTGGCCCGCCGGGTGACGATCTTCGGGGAAGGCACGAACCTTTCACCAGACTCACTGACCATCCTCCGCCTGGCCGGTTGCCAGGTCGAACGGTTGGGACAGGATGGCACGCTTCTTGCACAAGGTTAATCGTCGCCCCATTCCGCCCCGGTTGATAGCCAGGACCGGTAAACCGACCAAAATCGAAGAAACAATCCTGCGGAACTTACCTGCCGCTTAGTGGAAAGGAAATGCTATGCTCCCCATCTCTTTCTTACCTCCGGAAGCGCACCCCCTGCCCGATTCAGAGAGCCTGCACCGGCCGGTGTTAAAGGTGCTAGGTATGGGCGGTGGGGGCTGCAACGCGGTCGAGCGGATGATCGAGCTTGGCCTGTCAGGGATTGAATTCATGGTCGCCAATACTGATAAACAAGCCCTTGCGACCTATTCCGCGCCGGTAAAAATTCACCTGGGGCCCAATATTACCCGCGGCCTGGGCGCGGGCGGCGACCCTCGGATTGGCCAACTGGCTGCCGAGGAAAGCGTTCACGAGTTGGCTGCAGCCCTTGCCGGCGCCGACATGGTTTTCTTGACTGCCGGGATGGGCGGCGGGACCGGCACGGGCTCAATTTCGGTTGCTGCCGAACTGGCCCGCCAGGCCGGTGCAGTAACAATCGCCATTGTCACCACTCCCTTCTCCTTTGAGATGGGCCGCCGGCAGCGCAACGCAGCCGAAGGCCTGGCCCGCCTGCGTGGTAAAACCAATACCCTGATTTCTATCCCAAACGATCGCTTGCTGGCAGTTGCCCCGCGCAACCTGCCGATGGAAACAGCCTTTCGCCTGGCCGATGACGTCCTGCGCCAGGCCGTCCAGGGCATCACCGAGCTGATCACCGAGCCGGGAATGATTAACGTCGATTTCGCCCACATCCGGCGCATGATCCAGATCGGCGGCGGCGCATTGATGACCATTGGCCAGGGTAGCGGTGAAAACAAGACCACCGATGCACTGCATCAAGCGCTTCACCACCCACTCCTGGATAGTATCTCGCTCGAAAGCGCCCAGGGAATCATTGCCAATTTCACGGGTGGCAACAACCTAAGCCTGGTCGAGGTGCAGGAAGCGCTCGAAGCGCTGCAAGCCAAATCCGGCGGCGAGACCGAGATCGTGATGGGCGTGATCAATGACCCCCGGATGGGCGACAAGGTCCAGATCATCCTGGTCATCACCGGTCTGGGCGCTCCCAGCCTGGAAGATGCCTTTTCGAGCGTGAAGAGACCGACCCCAGAAGCCAACCGGGTTGCTGCCGGAGAGAAAGACCCACCAGGCAGGCAACCTTCCATCCGCCTGCCGGTCTCGCCCCCCGAAGACTACCGACCGGTGACCGAAGTGAGATCTCCCCAGCCCCCGGTGCTCGAAAACGCCTTCGCCGCCCAGAGTTTGGACCTGCCAGCCTTCCTGCGCCGCCGGGCACGCAACAGCGAATAACCTTCCCAGATTGGAGCTTTAGGATTTATGGACCACACCTTACTCCACCCAATTAACCAGGAAGTGTACCGACGCTTTCCTGAGCTGCGTGGGGTCAAACCCAAGATGCAGAAACTGGCTGAAAATACCCTGCTGATCTACCAGAGCCAGGTCAGTTTGCCTGACAACAAATTACTCCAGCGCAGCGTCCGGGTGGTGGTCAATGAGCAGGGCAAAATCGTAAAAATTAGCACCTCGCGCGGTTGAAAGGTGGATTGAGGAAATTCCTATGACCCAAGAAACCCTACCTGAACGAGTCGAGCTTCGCCTGTGGCCATTTTTCGTGCGCACCCTGGAGCAAGCTTCCCGCCTGAGACCCGGTATTCGAGCAGCAAACAACCCCAGGATGATCACGTCTTCCTGGCATTTGAATCAAACGGTTCATATCACCCTGAAAGCTGCTCTGATCTATATGTGTGGCGTGCTGCTCGGTTTACTAACCGGCTACCTGGTAATCGGGATCATTTACCCATGAACTCCTTCAACCGTTTTTTCTGGTTCAATTTTTCGATAGTAATCGGATTTTTGCTCGGAGCAATCCTGCGACTGGCCTGGCGTTGATATCCAGATCGCCAGTTCGATTGTTGCAAACCTAATGGAGGCAGCCTTGTTCGAACTCACCCCACTATCCCTTTTGTTGATTACCGCGATCGTCCTGTTCGCCCTGGGCATCGGCACCTTTGTTGCTGGCATTATAGTGCTGCTTTATCGCGTTAGCGGTAAACAAATCCGCCGCCTGGCAACCCAGACCACCCAGCTGGCTCAGAAAGGTATCACCGAAGAAATCGCTGGCCTGGTTGGTAATGCCTCCAGCCTGCTTGAATCGGTCAACCAACTACTTAAAACTACCGCCGGGATTGGCGTTTTTCTTTGCCTGCTTAGCCTGATCCTGGTCGGGGCGGCAAGCTGGTTGGCGATCCAGCTTTATCCCGTCTGGCCATGATTGCCCTGGCGCTTGATCGCCTGGCAAGCACCCCAACCTGGTGGCTTAAGGCCTTTCACCAGGATGCCTTGCTCTGGCAAGGGCTGCTCGCCATCAGTTCCAACGATTTAACGATCGACCTGGATGACCTGCCCGGTCCGGCTCAGCTTGGCCTGGCAGCCTGTGGGCTGGAGCTTCCACTCACCAACCTGCGTGATCCCGACTGGCAAGCTTTCGAGCCTGAACCGCATACCCGGGCAGCGACTGCATTGACCGCCTGGTTGACCGGGACTGTGGATAACCCGACCCTGGTCCAGGCCGCCTGGATAGCCCTGGCACTGCGCGAGCAACTTGCTTTCTATGGAAGCTGGGATTTTCTGGAACCATACTTTCGGGAAATTACCAACCGCTGGTCCGCGCCCTCTGGAACTAGCGCAGTGGATCAACCCGCCCAATACAGCTTAACCCGCTGCGCACTGGCCTGCCTGGCCGGCTTTGAACCGCAGCCCAGCAAACTGATTCCCTACCTGCTAAGTACATACCCCGCCCTGGGCGTGGAAGTCTTCCTCTGCCAGCCGGCGACCGAGGCGGAGCAACTTGCCTGGCTCGGTTCCTGGCTGCCCAACCTGGGTCTCACGGCGCGCTTTCAAGTCTTGCTGGCCCTCGCTCACGCCCGGCCAGACCTGGCAAACCTGCTCCCGATGGATCTCACCGGCTTGAACGCCCCCAGTCTGGAGCTGTTCAGCCTGCCCGTCCAGCCGGTTTTAAACGCCTTACAGTCCAGCGCCGGATTCGCCGACCAGGCTTTGCTTCTTTCTGCCTGCGGTCAGCCACAGGCAGCAATCCGGGCAATTCAGCGAGCCCATCAAGCGACCGACCGTTTGCACGGTTACCTGAACAGCCAGGAGGCGCGCGCCCTGGAGTCTCTAGGAAGCCAGGCTCTAAGCCAATCCGAGCTGAACGAGGAAAAGCGGCAAGCCTCTCATGAAACCCTCGCCGCGGCCTTGCAGGCCTGGGAACGCGCTTGCCAGCTTGACCCGGAAGCGCTGGAGTACCCCAGCCGGTATGCCTGGTTGCTACTCGACCTGGGTCAAACGGAGCGCGCAGCGGAGGTGCTGGCCAAATTGTCCCTGGCCGATCCTGAAATGCTTGACCTGAACCTAACTGGCTGGAGCTACCCGGCCGCTTGTTGCCGTCTGGCAGTGAACCGCCAACAGGCCGACCTAGCTATCGAGCAGCTCAACCAGGCCGCCGGCCAAATAGAAACACACCTGGCAAGATCATCCCAGGATTTCACCAATCAACCCAAGCCAGGGCTGCCCGACCACCGCCACTGGCTGGCACTGGCCAACCTGGCGCTTGAATTGGAACAACCGCAAGCCAGCAAAACCCTCGCCCTGGCGATCTTAGCACAGGAGGCCTCCAACTCAGCCGCTCTGACACTGCTCGCCCGTAGCCTGATCCTGTGCAGTGAGCCAGACGCGCTCCAGCCAGCCTGGTTGGCCGGCCGCCTGAAACCCAACCTGGAGAACCAGCACCTGTTGGTCGCCAGCCTGGAACTCAACCAGGAATGGTCCGACGCGCTAGGTGAACAGCACCGCTTGGTGGCAAGCCTCGAAAATCCCAATCCATCCGATTACCGCAAGTTGGCAGCTTGCGCCTTGCAGGCCGGACAACCCGAGACCGCCTATGCCGCCTGTCAGCAAGCACTGGCGCTCGATCCGCAGGATGGGTTGGCGCTGTTACAGGTAGGAGAAATCGCCGCGTCGGAAGGCAAACCCGAACAGGCTCTTGTAAGTTATACCCAGGCCTGCCGCCTGGCGCCTGATTTGGAACTGCCCTGGCTGCGCCTGGCCGGCTTGCAAGAGGCGCTCGGGCAACCTGATCTAGCGCTGGAAACTCTTCGCCAGGGAAGCTGCGCTGCGCCTGAATCCGCCCGGATCCAACTGGCCTTGGGGCAAGCGCTGCTGGCGCAAGAAGCACCCAGCCAGGCCCTGCCAGCCCTCAAGAATGCCTTCAGCCTGGCTTTCAGTGGACGGCCGCCACACCAACACCAATTAGAGGCCATCCAACTGCGCCGGGCAATCGCCGCAACCCTCGGCGAGAGCCAACGTCGCCTTGGCTTTCTTGAGGAGTCTCGCCAGACCTTCGAAACTGTCTGCCTGTCGCCAGTTTATGCCTGTCTGGAACAACCTGAAATCGTCTACAACTATGCGCAGACGCTGCTCGGCCTGGGTGAATTCAGACAGGCTTTACCCTGGCTTGAACGAGTGACCGCCCAGGCGGTTAACTATCCCGCTTATCTCAACCAGGCGCGCGCCATTCTGGCGCTCGAACCCGACCCGGAACAGGTCGAGTTGGCCATTCAACGCCTGGAGACCTACCTGGAACATGCCCAGGCGGTTGATCTAACGGCTGACCAGGCCGAATCATATGCTGAAGCAGTCGCCTTGTTTGCCGATGCCCTGGGGCGCGCTGGCCGGCTCGAACAAGCCATCCAGGCTTACCGCCAGGCTTTGAATACCCGCCTGGCTCAACATACTACCTGGCGTTACACTCTTTCATTTGGCCTTGGACGGGTAGCCCTGGCGCTCGGCCAGAACGAAACAGCGATCGCAGCTTTGCTCGAAGCCAGGCAGCTAGACGACTCCGACCACACCCTGCATCAGACTCTCGCAACGGCTTATGCCAGCCTGGACCTGTCCGTGGATGCTTACCATTCCGCTGCGGAAGCCGCTCGCCTGGATCAGGATAGCCCGGAGACCCTGGCCTGGTTTGCCAGCCAGTGCCTGGCGCTGATCGAAAAACCCTCTGGACGTGGCCTACCCGCCTCTCAAGCGGCAGTGCGCGCCCTGGAAAGAGCTACAGAACTGGCGCCGCAAAGCGCCGGGTTAATCGTTCAGTTGGCTAAAGCCCACCTGGCTGCGGGTGAAGCCCAGGCTGCCCTCAACAGCCTGGACCGGTTATTGGCAGCCCCAGAAGGCGAGTTGACTCTGACGCTTAACGATCTGGAACAGGCCGCTGCAATCTACAACTCGATCCAGGCCCCCGCCCAGGCGGCGGCTGCCCTGCTCCAGGCCGTGCACCTGGCCGAGGCAGAAGCGCCAGGCCTACCGGCAGCCTTACGCGCCGGGTTGGCTTTCCAGCTTTCCCAGGCATATGCCGATAGCGGCGAGCTGACGCTCAGCCTGGAAGCAATCAATCAATCGCTGGACCTGGCGCCAGAGGCCCTGGCAGCCTGTCGCCAGAAGGTCAACATCCAGTTAAGCCTGCAAGACCTGACCGGCGCGTTGGCAACCCTGGTCCAGGCCGAAAACCTGGCGCCACAGGCCTGGGACCTGCCAGTTCAGAAGGGGTTGATCCTGTCTGCAATCGGCGACCTGCCGGCTGCGATCCAAGAATCCCAGCGCGCGGCTGGGCTGGCCCAGGTGCAGCCCGAAGTTGGGCTCTCTGCGGACCGGATAGCGTTCATTAATTGGTTAGCGAATGCGCTCTCCCAAGCGCACGATGCCGAGCCGGCTATCCAGAACCCGGCACCAGATCCAGGCCAACTCTCTCCCCTGCTGCGCCTGTACCAGGCCTGCCAGCAGGCTGAACTTGCTTTTAACACCACCGGCAACCTACAGCAAGCCATCGAGACTGCCGGCGCAGCCCTGGCCGGAGCGCTTGAGATTGCGCCGCGCCACCCGTACCTGCTATCGCTCCAGGCTCGCCTTTCAGCCCGCCAGGAAGGCATCGAACCTACCCACCCGGCCGAATCCCCGTCCTGGGTATTGTTTGAAACAGCATGCCAGGAATTCGATGCCTATGAAGAAACCGGTCTCGTTGAAGTTATAAACCTGGAAGAACTGGCCCAACCCTTTTTCCGGAACCTTTCTGCCCGGTTGCAGCGCCTGGCCTGCCTGCACAGCCTGGTGGACGCGGCGCTTGAGTTAAACGCCTGGCCGGCAGCGCAAGCGATCTGCCAGGCAGCGCTTCAACAGGATCCCTACGCCCCGCGTAGCTTTTCCCAGGCGATCAAGATGCAGGTTCGCCGGGCCGAGAGTCAGCGCCTGCACCAGGCAATCGAGGTGGTTGCCCACGCCCCGGGTGCTGAGGCGCTGAGCGATCAGGCAGCGAAGATATTTCAGGCCTGGCTCCAGCAAGCCCAGGAGCGTTTCACCGAACTACCCGAAACCGCACGCAAGAACTTCCAACGCTGGCAAGCACGCGGGTTGGCGGTTTTTCAGCCCGGCCTCCAAAGCACAGCCAGGCTTGAAAACTACCTGGGCGCTTTGACTACACTCAGCGTGGCTGGAGTCGATGACCTGGCAGCCCTGATCTGGGCTTACAGCCAGTCTGCGCAAGCTGAGAAAATAACTGAGATACCCAACCTGCCTACCAACCACCCGTTGATCAGCCTCAGTCTCGCGCTGGCAATTGCCAGGGACAAGCCCGAGCAGGCGTTACAGGTTGTGGACCTGGCGCTTGAGAGGCTGGTTGCGCCTGACCTGGACATCCCCGATGCCTTACCGCTCTTGCATAGCCTGTCCGCCATCCTGGCCAGCGCTTCCCCTGATCCGGCAACAGTCTCTCGGGCTTTACCGGCAATTGAACGCGCCCTGACGATTTGGCCGGAGGAGCCACGTTGGCACGACCTGGCCGCACGGTTGTTGCTCCAGGCAACCGACCGCCAGCAAGAAAACGCGAACGTCCTGGAAGATAGCGTGCTTGAGCACCTCAAACAAGCCGCCCAACTGGAACCAGGATTGGCTGAGCATCATCTGAAATTAGGCCAGTATTACTTGCTGCATGGCGAACTGGCCCAGGCCCAAAAAGCGGTTGAACAGGCCACCCAAGCCGAACCAGAAAATGCGCTCGCCTGGCTGACCCTGGCCGAGCTTTATAAAATGGCCGGACAGTACGAAAAAGCCATCACCAGCGCCGAACGGGCCGCTGCCTATGCCCTGGCCTCTAGCCAGCAGGCAGGCGCTAAAAGGCTCGAACAAGAACAAACTACTCTGGAAGGCGCTGACCTGGCAGATCGCACACCGCTGGAGGCCCTGCTGATGCGCAGCGAGTTGGCGTTATTGACCAACAACCCGCGCAGTGCGGCAAGCCGGGCCCAGGCCATTCTGAACAGCCACCCCGAACAGCCGCAGGCCTGGTTCATCCTGGCCCAGGCCCTGGCTGCAATGGAACAACTGACTGAAGCCCTGGCAGCGATCGACCAGGCCATTCGTCTGGCGGACGAGCCGCTCGAAATGTTGCGCCTACGGGTCCAGTTGCTTTATCGTTTACGCGGTCCGGCTAATGCTACCGAAGCCATCCGCGGTCTGAACGAAAATTATGTCCAGGACCCGGTATTAAATCGCCTGCTTGCGGATTATTGCCTTGAACTGGGCGATCCCGAAAGCGCCTTGAAGGCCGCTCGCCTGGCATTGCAAAACAGCCAGGTTGAGTTGGACGCATCAGCCCAGACACACTTGCACCTGCTGATCGGTCGCCAGGCCCGCCTTGCTGGCCAACTTGACCAGGCTGTGTACGAGCTGAGCGAAGCGATTCGCAAATCGCCCGGCGAT
>JAYRWF010000349.1:0-1851 GCA_041918195.1 Anaerolineales bacterium | reverse complement strand
GTTGATATGAAAACTAACCCAATCCATGCTGAATCCGAATATGCCGGTCATCCAGGTTGAGATTCCTACACCACTGATAAAATTTGCGCTGAAGCCCAGCAACAAACCTGCATCCACCAGGTAGTATAGCCGGGCTCGCCCGCTGGTTTTCCCGAACATCCGCCGGCTCACCGCCTCAACCCAATCTGCGTGCTCCAGTAAATGGTAAAAAGCAATCGCACCACCGGCCAATCCGATCCATTGGTGCAACTCGATTCCCGTCAAGTCCATCAAAAACAGGCAGATAAAGCTGGTGAATAAAACAGCATCAAGGATCCAGTTGTTTATTGCTCGATTCGATTTCATCTTGCGTTTCTCCTTTCAAAGTACGTAAAAACTTCTGGTTTCTATCGTACTTCCAGGATATAAACGCATTATTCAGGCGATTTTAAGATATTGTTAGCTTTTGGAATCAGATCAGGGAGCAGTTCGCAACAGTCTTTTTAGGACCAGGCCGCGGCGCGGTGCGAACAGAAAAACCACCAAAAAGATCAGGGTAGCCGTCAGGACAATTGCCGCGCCAGATGCTACGTTCAGGTAATAGCTGGCGTACAGGCCGATCAGGCTGGATAAACCGCCGATCAGCGCCGAGATCGCCATCATGACAGGCAGCCGCTTGGACATCAGGTAGGCAGTTGCGCCGGGGGTCACGAGCATTGCTGCCGCCAACCCTACCCCAACGGTTTGAATCGAAATCACAATCGTCAGTGCTAGCAGCACCAGCAGCAGGTTGCGGAAGAACCAGACCCGCAACCGCAGGGTTGCTGCCAGAACAGGATCGAAAGAGATCACCAGGAAGGGTTTGTACGCCAGTACGATCGTGACCAGGATCACTGCACCCAGCCCAGCGGTTAACCATAAATCCCCTGCGCTGACCCCGAGCACATTCCCAAACAGGATATGGCTGAGGTCGACGGCGTAGGTGCGGATGCTGCTGATTAACACCACGCCCAGCGATAGCGCCGCCGAGAAGAGGATCCCAATTGCCGTGTCCTCCTTGACAGTCCCCTGGCGGGAGAAGAAGCCGATTCCCAGGGCCACCAGCACAGCTGCTGCCAGCGCGCCAAGAGTCAGGTTCCCGCCTACCAGGTAGGCGATTGCCACACCCGGTAAAACCGCGTGGGCCATGGCGTCGCCCAGGAAAGCCATCGAGCGCAAGACGACGTAGCAACCGATCACCGCGCACAGCACGCCGACGACCAGCGCGGCCAGTAAGCCGCGCTGCATGAATGTATAAGCAAAAGGTGCGGTTAACCACTCAATCATGGTTTGCCTCTGGGATTGTAAGATCGGGTGGGCAACATTCATCTACAACTACCACACCATCCAGGAATAGAGCTTGACCGCCAAAAGCCTGGCCAATATGTTGCGGTGTGAAAACCTGCCCGGGGGTGCCATAAGCAATCACCCGCCGGTTGAGCAGCAGAACGTGCTCGAAACGCCGGGCAGCCAGGTTCAGGTCGTGGGTAGAGACGATCGTCGTAACCTGCTGGGCTTGCAGGTCGTCCAGCAGGTTTAAGGTGACCTCCTGGGTCGCGGCATCGACGCCAGTAAACGGCTCATCCATCAGCAGGATGTGCGGCTCCTGGGCCAGGGCGCGCGCCAGAAAGACGCGCTGCTGTTGTCCGCCGGATAGCTCGCCGATAGGTTGGTTGGCCAGGTGGGCAATCCCCATCTGTTCCAGGCTGCGTTGCACCAGGCGTTGGTCGGTCGCGCCGGGCCGGCGTAGCCAGCCTTGCTGGCTGAAACGTCCCATCATCACCACGTCTGCCACGGTGACCGGAAATCGCCAATCGACTTCCTCACGCTGTG
>JAYRWF010000348.1:0-3431 GCA_041918195.1 Anaerolineales bacterium | reverse complement strand
CGCGTTCGTGAAAGTGGGTGATCCGCTCAACCTCGGACACTTCAACCTCCAGGAACTCCTCGAAAAGCGCGGTGTGTACGCCGTTCAGAACTACGTCGTCCAGGAAGTGCAGCACATTTACGCTTCGCAGGGTCAGACGATCAACGATCAGGTTTACCAGCATAGCTTTACCCATGCAGACGGAGACAACCTCACCGGTCAACCCAAGCACAACCCGGTTGATAGCGAATTGGCCAGGCTGTTGGTCGAAGCGCAGGTTGCCCTGGAGGCCGGAGACAACGCCAGGGTGCTTGAAACTGTCCGCACAGCCGCCGCGACTCGTCTGCGAACACCCGTCAATCCAGCCTGGCGGCAACTCAGCCGCACGCTGCAGTCCGCAGGGACGAGAGCCGAACTATCCAGTGAGTGGCGAGAAGCTTACTCGCTCTACCAGGCCGCTGCCCTGGCAGACCCCAACAACGCCTGGGCGCAGCATGACCTGGAGAATGCCCGCCGGGCAATGTTATTAGGCGAGAGTTAACCACCCTATTTCGCGATTGGGCGCAATGTATAATCAAAACGATGAACAATAAATCGCCAAAAACAGCCATTAAGAAAGTCCTCGGAGAGATTCCGCTTACGGCAGAGTTCTACTGGTCGATTCGCCAGCAAGGCAAACCGCTCAGTAAGAGCTTCTCGCTTCAGCGCGCCCAAAAGCATTTGCCGGGATGGATGGAGCAGGCTAAAGCAGCTCGCACTGCCAGCGCCATCCCGGTCGATCAGCGGAAAAAGATCCTCATGTTCACGACCCTGCGCTACTGGGTTGAACATTCGATCTTGCTTGGCCTTGGCCTGGCCGGGCAAGGGCATACAATCACCCTGGCCTATCTCCCGCTCAACAACTGGCGGGTTCCGATGAACCGCTTTGACCTGCGCCGCCAAAACGCATATACCCACAGCGCTCTCCAGCCAGCGGAAAAATTGCTCAACCCGGTCTCCATCCTGGACATCAAGCCATCGATAAAACAACTGCCCAGCGAGCTGGCCGCCGCAATTGAGCAGGTTTCCATCCGGGACGTCCAATACACCCTGCAAATCGAAGAAGTCGACACCAGCAGCCAGCTCTACCAATTACGCCAGCACCGCAATACCCAGGCCGCTCTAGCGATCACCAGCTGGATTCAGGCCCACAAGCCCGATTTACTGCTCACCCCCAATGGGAGCATCCTGGAGATGGGCGCAGTTTACCAGGCTGCCCGCTTCCTCGGCATCCCAGTTGTGACCTATGAATTTGGTGAACAGCGCGAGCGCATTTGGCTGGCAGAAAACGACGAAGTAATGCTCCAGCGAACTGAGCAGCTCTGGGAAGAATGGAAAGACCAGCCGCTGTCCACGACTGAACTGGAACAAATCCGCGCCCTGTATGCTTCTCGCCAAAACGCCAGCCTATGGGAAAACTTCTCACGCCGCTGGCAGGGCCAGCCATCTCAAGGCGGTGAGCAAGTCAGGCAGGCCTTGGGTTTGGATGCACGCCCGCTGGCCGTCCTGGCCGCTAATGTGATCGGCGACAGCCTGACTCTCGGCCGCCAGGTCTACAGCCGCAATATGACAGAATGGCTGCAGCGCACCTTGCGCAATTTTTCCCAACGGCCCGGTGCTCAGCTTGTTGTTCGTATCCATCCAGGCGAGCGTTATACCAAGGGCCCCTCGGTATCAGACGTAGTCTGTGAGGTCATGCCCGTCCTGCCTGAAAATATCCGTTTGGTTGCAGCCGGTGACCCGATCAACACCTACGACCTGCTCGAAATCGCCGACCTGGGCCTGGTTTATACCACCACGGTGGGCATGGAGATGGCCCTCAGCGGGATACCCACTGTTGTTTCAGGTCAAACCCACTACCGCGGCAAAGGTTTCACATTCGATCCGCAAGACTGGGACGAATATTTCGAGCTACTCAACCAGATCCTGGCTGACCCGCAGATTTCTCGCCTGGATCGCACTCGGGTGGATCTGGCCTGGCGATATGCTTACCGGTTTTTCTTCGATTACCCCTTGAACTTTCCCTGGCATATGCTCTATTTCTATGACGAACTGGAGCAATGGTCGTTGGAAAAGGTGCTTTCGCCAGAAGGCCAGGCCAAATTTGGAGAGGCTTTTGCCAGGCTTGCCGGCGGGCAGATCCGCTAACCGCCAATAGATTGGAAATGGTATGACGACTGAAGTAAAAAAGGAAGTTCGCCAATTCTATGACCAGGTCGGCTGGTCGCTGGTCGGAGATGATCTCTATCAGAACGCTCGCTACGAAGACCTGCGCCCGGTATCCAGTGATTACATCCATCGCTGTCACCAGCGGGTTAAACGCCACCTGGCACCCGTAGGGCGTTACTTATTGGATGCTGGCTCTGGGCCAATCCAATACCCTGAGTACCTGGAGTATTCAAACGGTTACCAGTACCGGGTTTGCGCGGATATCTCGATCACCGCCTTGAAAGAGGCGCGCAAACGAATTGGCGATCACGGGTTGTTTGTGGTTTCAGACATTGCAAACCTGCCCTTCAAATCCGAGGTTTTTGACGGGATCGTCTCGCTTCACACCATTCACCACTTGCCTGAAGATGAACATGAGCAGGCTTACGCCGGAATTCACCGCACACTGGCTGCAGGAAAAACTGCTGTGGTTGTGAATGGCTGGCCTTCTTCACAATTCATGGCTCGCTTCGAGCCATTGATCCGCCTGAGCAACCGGATCCGTAGCCTGGCCCGGAGGCTGAATTTCCGCCGGGAAGCAAGTAACCAGCCAAGAGCAGATCAACCAAAGAAAAAGCGTGCCAGGCCATCTGAAGACGCCCAACCAAAAGGCACCTTCACCAACCGGCACGATGTCGCCTGGATTAAAAATGTCATCGGTGCTCGGATGCCGGTTGAAATCCTGGTCTGGCGCAGCGCGAGTGTCCGTTTCATGCGAGCGGTGATTTTTCCCTGGCTGGGCGGGCGGCTCTGGTTGCGCCTGCTCTACAGGCTGGAAGAACGCAATCCGCATTATTACGGAGAAAACGGCCAATACCCGCTGATCGTAATTCGGAAATCGTAAGGAGAAATCTATGAATTGGACAGATAAAACCGTGCTGGTAACCGGAGGCACGGGTTCATTTGGGAAGAAATTTGTTGAAATTATGCTCAAGGAATACCACCCGGCGAAGCTGATCATCTTCAGCCGCGATGAGCTGAAACAGCATGAGATGCGCGTGCATGGTTTCGACCATCCCAGCCTGCGCTATTTCATCGGCGATGTGCGCGACCAGCAACGCCTATACCGCGCCATGCATGGCGTCGATATTGTGATCCATGCTGCAGCGCTGAAGCAGGTTACAGCCTGCGAATACAACCCGATGGAAGCGATTAAAACCAACATCCTGGGCAGCAGCAACGTGATCGATGCGGCGCTGGACGCG
>JAYRWF010000347.1:0-3354 GCA_041918195.1 Anaerolineales bacterium | reverse complement strand
GGCCGCTCGCCTGCTGCAGACGGGCCAGGCCCGCGTAGCCACTGACACCAGCAACCTGAAAGAAACTGCCAAAGTCGAGGCGGCCACCCTGGCGGCTGGCGTGATCGATACCGCCCAGGCCGGGTTGGTGACCCAGTCCGCTGGCCAGGTCACTGCCGGCCCTACTGAGCTTTTCACGCTGAAAGAAACCGCCGCGGCGCTGGTCGCTACCCAGGCTGCTGATAAGTTACCTTTTCTTCAAACCCAGGCTGCCCGCTTGCGCCTGACGACCGAAGCCCACCTGGCGACGGACACCGCCGGGCGCTTCCCGCTGTCCTTGACGCAGGCAGCCAGTTTCCTGGCTACCGCCCAGGTTGGTGTAGCCCCCGGCGCCACTCTCCCGCCTGATCTGCTTGAGCAAGGCCGGGACCTGGCTGCCACCCTCCAGGCTGGCTTGTCCAGTACACCCCAGCCTCCGCAGCCGCCCGTGTTTGTTCCCGCCACACCCAGCACGACCCTGGTGCTATATCATGCCCGGCAAGGCGATTCACTGGCCTCGGTGGCTGGCTTGTTTGATATCCCGGTCGAGCGGCTTCTGCGTCTCAATGAGGTTCGCTTCCCCTGGTTGGCTGCCTCTGCTCAGGCGCTTACTCCCGGTTTATCCCTGGTTGTCTTGCGCCAGCCGGATGGCGATACACCTGTCCAGCCGCCGGCCCAGGCCGCCTGGAGTAATGTACCTGGCTGCGATGTCACCCTGGTCGATTGGCTGGCTCCGCCAATCGACTGCCAGGAAGCGACGATCGATATTGTCACCCAAATTGTTATGACCGGCGCCTGTATTGCGCTGGACAACCCACTCGGGTATACCCTGACTCATGAAGTGGTGCGCGGCTGGATGCTGACTGGGGCGGATGGAAGCTACAGCTACGGCTGGTTTGTGGATCGCGATCGCCAGGCGGTCATCGTTGGCCCAGCTCTGGTCTCCGCCCGTACCAGCTATACCGAGTGTCGTAAACCCAGCCGTTAGTTTACTTTTCCCCCTTGACTCTCCAGTCGCTGGAGGGTGTATGCTTAACTCAGGCTGGCTTGCTGTCGCCGATTGTCTGAAGTCCTCTCGCGTTGATCACAGGATGGGTGCCATGTTCAAGATTGGAGACTTTGCCCGGTTGAGCCGGGTTCCGGTCAAGACTCTGCGGTATTATGACGAAATCGGGTTGTTGAAGCCGATCGGCGTCGATCGCTTCACGCGCTACCGCTACTATTCTGTCGAGCAGCTTCCCTTGCTGAACCGGATCCTGGGTTTGAAAGAGATGGGCTTCAGCCTGGAGCAGGTTAGCCAGTTCATCGAAGGTGGGCTAAAGGTAGAGCAACTCCGCAGTATGTTGGTAGATCGCCGGCGGTCGCTCGAGCTGCAGATCGAGCAGGACCAACAGTTGCTGCTGCGAATTGACGCCCGCTTGAAGTTGCTTGACCTGGAGGGAGAAGCGCCGTCCTATGAAGTGCGGCTGAAGAAGCTCGAACCACAGTGGGTGGCAGCGGTGCGCGGCGTCGCAACTGGTTACCTGGAATCTGAGCCGGTTTTCGATCGCCTGTTCGACCAGGTCTACCGCTATGCCGCCCAGCATGGCGTGGGCTGCCTGGGCCCTGGGATGGCGCTTTATTATGATTCCCAGGGTAGCAGCGATCAGATCTTGATCGAAGCCGCCTGCCCGTTGCCGGGTCCCTTGCCCCCGGCTTCCCAGGTCAGCGTGTACCGGCTTCCTGCTGTGGACCGCGCCGCTTGCGTGGTGCATCACGGCCCCTTTGCCAGCCTTGATCAGGCATATGCCGCCCTGATCACCTGGATCCAATCCCAGGACTACCGGATCAGTGGTCCAACGCGTGAGTTGTACCTGCAATACCGGCGTGGCGGCGAGCAAAGCCAGTTTGTGACCGAGATCCAATTCCCAATTGAGAAAATAAAGGAGCAAATCAGAATGGAACCGAAAATAATCAAGTTAGACGCGTTTCAGATCGTTGGTCTGCCTTATATAGGCGACAACGAAAACAACGAGATTAGCCAAATGTGGGAGGTATTTAACCGGCGGATTGACGAGATTCAGCACCTGGCGCCGTTTGACGCTGCTTATGGGGTCTGTTTTGCTCATCCCACTGCCCGGATGGAGTATATTGCTGCCGTTAAGGTGACCGAGGTTGCCGATCTCCCACCGGGTATGGTCGGGAAAGAAGTCCCCGCCCAGGAGTATGTTGCCTTCCCATGCCAGGGACTGGAGAACATCGGGCCGACTTATCACAAAATCATCCACGAATGGTTGCCAGCCCATGGCTATCGGCCGGGCGATGGCCCGGACTTCGAGTACTATGGCATGGAGTTCACCCCTGAAGACGCGGGCGGCTTGCTGTATATCTACTTCCCGATTCAAAAAAGTAGCTAAAAACACCTCACTCAAAGAAACCTGGTACGAGGGTCGTACCAGGTTTCGCAAATTATTAATAGAACTTGCGTTCTAGTTCAATATTCGCTATAATCGGGTTGATGTTGCGAAAGTCTCTTCTTCTGATCCTCCTGGGCTTGCTTCTCCTGGCCGGGTTGATCCCCTCGTTCGTTTCTGCCTCCTCGAGTCAGCTGTCTGCGCCAGATGGCTATGAGTTAATTCGTGCCGAGCAAGGTGTTTCCTTCTACCGCAAGGAATTCTCGGGCGGTAGCCCGGATTTCGTTCAGGTGGCGGATCTCAGCCGCGGGGCCCAGGTTTTTTTGCTGCATGGCGACATCGCCAAACCTGGCCGCGGCGATGGTGTTTATGGCGGCGATAATGCCTATTTCCAGCGCCTCTCCATTCGCCAGTTTTGGAAGCAGTTTGAGACCTCAGTCGAAGGCGCCTTTTGCGTCAGCAACGGGCAGTTCTTCCGCCTGGCCGATAGCCCGACACCGCTGCCTTTTCCACTGAAAGTCAACGGCCAGATCTTGACCGATGGCTATGGGATTAAGGAATTCCCAGACCAGAAATTGATGCTCGAAATCTGGCCCGATCGCCTGGATATCCGCCCGCTCTCGATCGAGACCTTGTACGGCTCGGACGCCCCCGATATCGTTGCTGGCTTATCGGAAGATGCCGAGAAGGCGTCTAAAAAAGCGGTTGGCCGGACCTTCATTGGCATTGCCGATCAGGATGGCGACCGGCGCTTTGAAACCCTTTTCATTTTTAACACCCGGGTTTCCAAACCGCAGGATGCCGCCGACAGTCTGCGCGCCTTTGGCGCTTCCAAAGTGATGATGCTGGATGGCGGGGGTTCCACCCAATTGGCCTGCGCCGATCAGGTTTACATCGATACGGAGCGCTTGATCCCTCAGGCGATCGGGATTTCCGCCGGCTC
>JAYRWF010000346.1:0-17232 GCA_041918195.1 Anaerolineales bacterium | reverse complement strand
GTTTTGGGCAATCCGCAATCTGACAGTACCGCTGTGGGGCGACTCCTACCAACACAGCCTTATCGGCCAACTATTGGTCGAGCAAGGTGGATTATTCCGAAGCTGGCAGTCGTATAGCGAATTAGCCAGTTTTTCCTACCACTTCGGCTTTCACAGCCTGGCAGCGGCTTTTAGCTGGGTCACAGGCCTTGCCGTCCCACAATCTACCTTATGGGTTGGGCAATGGCTCAACGTCCTGGCAACACTTTGCCTCTATCCATTGGCCCGGCGGACGAACGATAATCCCTGGGCCGGCGTAATGGCTGTCTTCCTGGCCGGGTTGGTATTTCCAATGCCAGCATTTTTTCTAAATTGGGGTCGCTATAGCCAGTTGGCCGGAATGGTCTTGCTGGCAGGATTGATCGAAATCACATGGGAGCTCCTGGAACGAGAGGAACATTCCTGGAAGCTGTTGCTCCTGGCCGGGATCGGAGCCGCTGGGCTGGCACTCAGCCACTACCGGGTGGCGCTTTTTGCTGTTCTGTTTCCAATTACCCACTGGCTTCTCTCCCTGGGACAGCCAGGACGCCGAGAAAGACTGTGGCGGTGCTTACTGGTCGGACTGGTAGCAGCCCTGCTGATGCTGCCCTGGGTTACTCGCAGCCTGGCAGAAGGCGCCTGGAGTGGCTTTTTCAACCAACTGGCTATCCCTGCCAGCCAGCTATCAGCCGAAGCCCTCCAAAACTACAGTCCTGGCACGTTGTCCCTCTACCTTCCAGCCTGGGCCTGGTTTGGATTGGTTATTCTCTCCGGATACGCCATCTGGAAGCACAGGAAGAACCTGCTGATGATCCTCCTCTGGTGGCTGGCCCTGTTACTGGCAGCCAATCCCAACTGGTTTGGACTGCCCGGTATTGGATTGTTAACCAGCTTTGCGGTATTGATCGCGGCCTATTTGCCAGCCAGCCTTGTCCTGGGGGCCGGTTTCGGCTGGCTCAGTGAAGCGATCCAAAGACTCGTCGCCCGATTGAAACCGGCTCGCCGTACCGAGCTTGTCTCAGGCTTGGTGAGTGCGGGCATGTTGGTTACCGCCGGTCTGCTGGAGACGCCGAAACAAATCCAGCTGATCTCTCCCGCTGGATATGCCCTGACTACCCGCGCCGACCTGCGAGCTTTCGAATGGATCCAGGACAATCTTCCTGTTGATTCAAAATTCCTGGTTAACGCCTTTTTCGCGTATGAAGGCAGCGCAATCGTTGGTTCCGACGCCGGGTGGTGGCTGCCGCTGGTCGCCAAGCGGGAGACTAACTTGCCGCCGCTGCTTTACCTGACCGAGCGCGGGCCGCGAACTGATTATCCGGCCTGGGTAAACCAAATGGTCACTCAAATTCACCATTCAGGCCTGGGTGATTCCACCGTACTGAATGAATTAAAACGGCGCGGAATTGAATATCTCTTTATCGGCCAACGACAAGGGCTGGTAAATACCT
Source organism: Anaerolineales bacterium (assembly GCA_041918195.1). Classification (GTDB taxonomy): domain Bacteria; phylum Chloroflexota; class Anaerolineae; order Anaerolineales; family UBA4823; genus CAZAGA01. The sequence goes on along the minus strand of JAYRWF010000346.1, from coordinate 15,763 downwards.
CGCAGCCTTTGATAAAATTAGACACATTGATAAACCATCCAGGCTTTGAGCTGGTCTATCACCAGGATCGGGTGTGGATATTTCAGATCAGGGATCGATAAAATATTATGAGAATTGTAGTCCTGGCCAGTTCATACCCCCGTTTCCATGGTGATGGAACTGCGCCGTTCGTCCAATCGATCAGTGAACACCTGGCCAAAATCGGGCATCAGGTCGAGGTGGTGGCACCATACGACCCGCAAGTCGTTTCAACCGAGCAAGGCGCGTTGCGGGTCCACCGTTTCCGTTATGTCTGGCCGGACCGCTACAGCATTATGGGCCACGCGCGGGCGCTGGAAGCGGATGTTCGCTTACGGCCGTTGAGCTTTCTCCTCCTACCTCTATTCTTGATCTCCGCATTTTTCACGTTGTACCGGGTAGCCCGGAAGCAAAAAAGCGATGCAATTTATGTCCATTGGGTAATCCCTAATGGACCGGTTGCCGCCTGGGTAGCCGCTTTAAGGAAAATTCCTTTCATTATCAGCCTGCACGGGTCAGATATCTACCTGGCAAAGAAAAACAGCTTGTTTGGTAGAGTCGCCCGGGCGGTCTTTCGGTGGGCGGCTGGCGTCACGGCCTGCAGCCCCGAGCTCCACGCTGCTGCCCTCTCCTTAGGTGCGCCAGCCAACACCCTGCTTCTGCCCTGGGGGGCCAATCCAGAAGTATTTAAACCCGATAAGCGTAACTCGACTCTTCGAGAGCAGCTGGGAATCGACCCACAGGCCTTGGTCATCCTGGCAGTTGGCCGGATGGTATACAAGAAGGGGTTTAATATCTTGCTGGAAGCTATTCCGCAAGTGTTGAAAATCAATCCGAACATTCACCTGATTCTGGGCGGGGATGGCGCCTTACGGAGCGAACTGGAGAGCCAGGCCAGGCAGCTCAACCTCCACGACAAAGTCAGCTTTCCAGGACGCATTCCATGGGATGAAATGCCGGCTTACCTGGCGAGTGGGGATATTTTCTGCCTGCCTTCCATCCTCGACCGGGCGGGCAACCTGGACGGGTTGCCGACGGTACTGCCAGAAGCACTGGCATCCGGTGCGGCTGTGATCGCCAGCGATATTGGCGGGGTGCGCCTGGTCATCCAGGCCGGCCAGAATGGCCTGCTGGTCAAGCCAGGCCATTCTGATGAACTGGCAGCGGCGATCACGTCCCTGGTCGAACAGCCAGAGTTGCGCCGCCAATTGGGGCAGGCAGCCCGTCAATCGGTCCTGGATCGCTACAATTGGACCTGGGTCGCTCGTCAGATCGGCGATTTGCTCGAAAAAGCCGCCTGGCAACATGCTCACGCTACCCGACTTGGAACCGTTTACCGCGATGAAATGGTTAAGCTGCTCGATAAACGGCCCAAGTCTGGATGGGTGCTGGATGTTGGCTGCCATGATGGCTACTGGTTGAGCACTCTGGACTCGCGATTGAAAGTTGGCATTGATCCTGAGCCGGCTGGGCGAGCTCCAGGAACCCCGATCCTCCAGGCAGATGGGCTCCAACTGCCTTTCGCACCAGGCACCTTTCACCAGGTATATGCCATGGATGTCATTGAGCATGTACCCGATGACGCCCGTTTCGCCCAATCGATCAGCAGCATGCTGGCACCGGATGGCAGCCTCTTTCTAAGTACACCTAGCCTGGCAATCCGGCTGAATCCACCTTTCCTGACGCGCTGGATCAGCCTCCAGTGGGGGCATACCCTGCGCCTGGGGTACACTGCCGAACGCCTGGAAGAATTATTTGGCGACGAGCTTGACGTGAAGGTCACCACCTGGAATGCCCCCGGATACCGGTTCTGGTATTTGCCAATTCGATTCTTCTCCGCGCTGGCGCCACACGCGGCTGCCCGGTGGGTACGGCGGATCGCCCGTTCAGATTCCCAACGCCGCTCTGGTATCCATGGATTTATGATCCTGGAAGGCCGAAAACCCGAAGCGGCAATGGCTAACCCGGACTGAGAACCCAGATGACTCACGACACTCGCTACGATACCCGCGCCTCCAAATCCGAAAAGATCCTGGCGATTTTACGCGCCCATCTGGGGCAGGACCTTTCTAACCTGACCTGCCTGGATGTCGGTTGCTCCAATGGCGCTATCAGCGTCCGAACGGCTGCATCCTTGAAGCGAACGATCGGTATTGACCTGGATGCCCCGGCGATATCCCAAGCTTCCAGCGAGCATCAGAGCGACCAAATGATCTTCGCCCTGGCCAGCGGGCACGCAATCCCATTCGAGGACGATAGCTTTGACCTGATCATCTGCGCGCAGGTTTACGAACATTCTACCGACCAACCTGCCCTGGCACGGGAAGTTTGGCGGGTGCTGCGTCCTGGTGGGATTGTTTTCTTCAGCGGGCCGAACCGGTTAAAAATCATGGAAGAACACTATTGGCTTCCATTTCTCTCCTGGCTGCCGCGACCGCTGGCCAATCGCTATATGCAATTGTTCAAACGTGGTAAGGAGTATGACGCCTACCCGCTGACCTACTGGCAAATTCGCCGCCTGTGGAAGGCGTTTCGGGTCGTGGATTACACAATCCAAATCCTGCGCGACCCGGCCAGGTTTTCCATGTCTGGCCGTCTTAGCCGTTATACCTGGCTGGGAAAGCTGCCTGCCGGACTGTTCAATTTACTCCAACCCGTACTGCCGAACTATAATTGGGTGCTTGAAAAACGCAACTGAATCTTTCAAAGGAATGATTGAATGCCAAAATCCGATCTCGATACGCGCGAATACTGGGAAGGGCGACTGGCCAGGCAAACCAATCTGCAAGGCACCGGCCATCGAGCGTTTAGCCTGGACACCAATTACTGGCTCTACCACGCCCAGCACGAATGCCTGGACCAGGTGCTCGAGCAAAACCACGTCCAGGTCAACGGGGCAAAGGTCCTCGACGTTGGCAGTGGGACAGGCTATTGGGTCGATTATTACCTGAAGCGCCAGGCTGCTGCCGTGACTGGCGTAGACCTGACGGTGACCAGCCGGCAGTACCTGAAGGAGAATTTTCCGACCGGAGTCTTCTTTACTGCCGATATTTCGGAGCCGGAGCTACCTTTCGGGGGGAGTTTCGATATTATCTCGGCTATGGGAGTGTTGTATCATATTGTCGATGAAGCGCGCTTCCAGCAGGCATTGAACAACCTCTCTAACTTACTTAATCCGGGTGGGTTCCTGATCATTTCGGATGCCTTCCAGGCTCCACTCCTGCCAGCCGCGCGCCACGCCCGCCTGCGCTCCCTGGAAGAATATCTTCCGATCTTGACCGCCAATCACATCAAGATCATCGATCTGCTTCCGGTCTATTACCTGGCCAACCGGACCTTCATCCCCGTAATCGGCCCGTGGGTGATCAACCGCTTAAAGCTGGGTAAATTTTTCTATAACCTTGATAATCGCCTACGCAGCAGAAAACTTTCCAATGGTACTGGCCTGAAGACCCTCCTGGCGCGCAAAGAGACCGGAGCGGGATGAAAATCGCCATTGATGCCCTGGGTATCCATTACGTCGGCGGCGGGCGAACCGCCACGATGACTCTGTTGGAAGGGTTGTTTGAGCTCGACCACAAAAACGAGTACCGGGTCTTCCTAAGCCAGCCTGAACCCAGTCTACAAAGCGACGCTGGAAATGTCCACCAGGTGGTTGTCCCCTTCAAGAACCGTTTTTTGCTGCGCGCCTGGGCCCAGCTCTTCCTGCCAGGGATCACCCGTGGTTTTGATGTGGTCCATTTTTCAAAAAACCTGGGCGCTTTCGGGATCAGCACCCCAAGTGTGGTGACGATGTACGATATGACCACCCTGGTCCACCCGGAGCTGCTGCCAAAATTCGACGTTTGGTATTGGAAAACCCTCCAAAAACAGACCCTGCACAGCGCCACACGAGTGATTGCTATTTCGCAGGCCACCGCCGATGACCTGATCCGGTTTTACCAGTTACCGGCGGAGAAAATTCGAGTCATTTACCCGGCCATCGCCCACCATTTCAAGCCAGCTTCAAACCAAGAAATCCAAAATGTCCGCCATAAATACGGCCTGGAAAACCCCTACCTGATCCATGTTGGCCGCCTGGATCGAAAAAAGAATATCCCCTTCCTGATTGAATCCTTCGCAAACTTTCGAAAACAAGCCAACCAGGAAGTAAACCTGGCGCTGGTCGGCGAAGTTTACCCTAAAAGCATCGACGCGACCATCCAACCGACCCTGGAGCGCTGCCAGCTTGGCGAAGCAGTACGCTTCACCGGGCGGGTTCCCGACCAGGACTTACCCGCCCTGTACAGCGGCGCGGTTGCTTCGGTGCTGACTTCCCTGCATGAGGGCTTTGGGCTGGCTCCGATCGAGGCAATGGCCTGCGGTACCCCGCTGATTGCTTACAGCAGCGGAGCGATTCCCGAGATGGCTGGAGGGGCTGCGTTACTGATCGACCGGCTGGATAGCATCCAGTTCAGCGCAGCAATGACAGAAATCATATCGAACCCAGACCGGAGACAAGCGCTCCGCCTGGCCGGGCTGTCCAGAGCGGTTCAGTTCAATGGACGTCAGACCGCCAGCCAGACACTCGACCTATTCCGCGAAATCTATAAAGCGTGAATGTTTACTCGATTGCCCGAAGCGCGTACCAGAGATTGAAAGCGCTGCTTGGTATTAAGTGGCTGCACCTGGTTCTGGAGGCCGTGATCCTGCTGCTGTGCGCGATCTACCTGGCCAGGGGATTGGATCAATCCAGCGCCGCTCTAAAAGACCTCCAGCTCGATATAAAACTTATCCTCGCTGCCCTCGGAGCAGCCATCCTCTCGCTCTACCTGGGTGCTCTGGCCTGGGCTTTGATTTTACGCAGCCTGGGCGAACCGGTGGATTACCTGACCAATACACGTAACCACCTGGTTTCGAATTTTGCCAAATACCTGCCCGGTTACGGTTGGCAACTCCTCGGCAAAGCCTACTTGACCCGCCAGCAAGCGGTTCCAGCGACTCAAATCGGCTATGGGCTGGCCATCGAGCTGAGCCTGCTGGTGGTGGTCGGCCTGGCGCTTGGCCTGGCATTCCTTCCAGTTGAGCTTGCCCAACAATGGCTGGCGGGTAGTTTTTCCGCAGCCGTGCTCCAGGCTTTCCGAATTGGCCTGCTTGTGATCATCAGCTTGTTGTTACTTGGTCTGCCGTTTTTCGGCCGTAATCTGAAAATCAACGCCCAGCCGCTGACTATCCGGGCTAGGACCTATTGGATAGCCTTGCTGGTAGTTGCTTGTGGCTGGCTGGCGCTGGGCGTTTCTTTCTGGCTGCTTGGAGCAGCGATTCAACCGGCAGCAATGAACCAATTTCCAGTCTTCGTTTTTGCGCTTGCAGCCTCGGTGTTGCTTGGGCTGGCAGTCTTCCTGGTGCCCAGCGGGATCGGGGTGCGAGAGAGCCTGATGGTAGCGATGCTCGGGCCAGTCCTGACCACCCCGGTTGCGGTGTTGATCGCTGGAGCTTCGCGTTTCCTGTATATCCTGGCTGACTTAATCGGTGTAATCCCGATTGAGGCAACTTACCGCCTGCGTCGCCGCCCTCCACCGCCCCAGAAGTAAAAATACTTCCAATGGATTATTGCGAATCAGGCGCTTTTCCGATAAAGTAGGCTTAGAAAAATATCTCAAGGAGGATGTGTATGAATAAACAACGCTTTACCAGTCTGGTGCTTGTCCTGGCGCTGTTGCTGGCATTCATCCCAGCCAACGCCTCTGCCGCCGGCCCGGCAGGGAATTGGGCCAGCGGTATTTCTTGCCAAAACCTGAGCTCGACCCAATCGGCCAATGTCACCTTGTATTTTTACCAGGAAGACAATTCTTCCCCAGTTTTGACCTACGTAGATCCCAACCCGGTTCCCGCAAGCGGTTTCCGCGGTTACTACACACCCAGCTCGCCTCCCGGCGTTCCGGATGGCTTTTTAGGTTCGGTGGTAGTCAGCTCGAACACCGAAATGGCCTGCAATGTTAACACCGAAACTACTGCCGCCGGCACCAAGGCAGACCCGTATCGCAAGGGCACATCGGCCGGCTTCAACCAGAGCCAGACAGCTACCAAGATGTACGCCCCCCAGGTGATGCGCCTGTTCTATGGCTATGGTTCGTATATTTCGGTCCAGAACACCAGCACGACTTCCTCCACCACGGTCACCATTACTTATAAGGACCGGGCTGGCGTGGATGTCCCGGCTGCAACCGAATCGCGCACGATCCCGGCCAACACCAACCACATTTTCTATCAGAACGACAACACCGGCCTGCCGCTCGGCTCGAACGGTTTTGTCGGCGCGGCGACAATTAGCTCCAGCGGCGGTATCCCGATCGCTGTGACCACAGAATTTTATGCCAGCGGCGCAGATTTCACCACCGCCCAGCTCCACAGCTATAACGGCTTCAGCGCCGGCGCTAACAAGCTGCTGATCCCGCGCTTCGTGCGCAACTACTACGGCTATAACACCGGCATCACCATCCAGAACGTTGGCGGCGGCGCTACCACCGTGAAGATCACCTTCAATACTGTGGCTGGAACCAGCTACACCTACAACTCAGGCTCGATCCCGGTTGGCGCGGCCCTTGCGCTATACCTGCCGGATGTAGATGAGCTTGACCCAATGGAATCTCTGCAACTTAACCAAAGCTATGGCAACGCGGTTGTCGAAGCAGCCCCTGGCGGCTCGGTCGTGGCCATTATCAATGAAGACAACCGCGGCGGCGTCAGCAAGGGCTACGTGGTGCCGGAAAACCGGATCGGCCAGGGCTCAACCTACAACGCCTTCGCCGATGGATCGCAGGCCAACACAGCCTTCTTCCCGCAGGTTACCGATAAAGCCGGCGGCGTCTTCTCAGGCGGCTTCCAGTTCTCCAATACCACCAATGTGGATGGAACCTGCGATATCGAATGGGCCAATACCCCATCCGCTTTCCAGAATGACCTGGCATTAGTGAAGAATGGCACCATCAGTATCTATGCTCCGAACCACCCACCGGTTCCAGATGGCTTCAACGCCAGCGTGAAAGTCACCTGCACCGTGCCGATCATCGGTATTGCCAACATGGCAGCTGACCCGCAGATCGCTACTCCACGCTACGGCGACAGCTACTCAACCAGCAATGGCTTGAGCCAGTAATAACTTTCAAACCAGCCAGTATCCAGCGAAGCCGCCAGCAGCTTTGGCGGCTTCGTCTGTAGAGAGTGAATGCTCTAGCTGGCGATTTTCGAGGAAATAATGAAATTACCACTTGCTCTTACTGTAATATTGATCGCCCTGTTCCTGGCCGGCTGCAGCAGCGCGGCGGAGACCCCGGCTCCGGCATATCCCGGTCCAGGCCAGCAAGTCGAAGCAACCCAGCCGCAAATGCCGGCTGAAGCGCCGGTTGAAACGCCAACCAAACCGATGAATCCCTTCCCAGGCACGGACCCCTATGCCGGTCCGCTCAGCCAGGCGCCGGCCCAACCGACCGTCGAGTTCGCCTATGAGGCCTATCCCGAGCCACTCAGTGGCCCGACGGCGACCTTCACCCCAGCTCTGCCCGTAGTAATCCCGACTCCAGAAGTTGACCTGGGTGTCGTGACCGGCAAGTTACTTTCCAGCGACCCAGGCAACCCGCCCTACCTGGCAACCCTTTACCTGGGGAACACGATCAAACCGGACAAAGAAGGCTTTCCCCCTATGGTGACTCTATCAGAGGACACAGACCCCAAGGCTATCCAGGATGAAAGCGGGACCTTCGTTTTTAGCGCGATCAAACCTGGTTTCTACGCTATCCTGGTTTGGGACCCGACCGTCAGCAAAGTGATCATGGATGAGAAGGATGAAAATTACTTCGTCTTCGAAGTAAAAGCGGGCGAGGTAACCGACCTGGGTGTGATTTATTACCCTTAACCATCGCTATCCCGGTAGGTTGGATTTAAATCAAAAACAGGCGCGGCCTGTTTTTGATTTAAATCCACTTAACGTACGACCGGTAACAAGATCGTATAAATCGCCTGGTAAGCGGTAGTCTGGGAGGTTAAGCTTCCGCCCAGTTCCCCACCAATGGCGTAAATCCGGTTGCCAAGCGGGAGAAGCCCCAGGCCAAACCAGGTTTGATTCTCTGGCGTCTCGATTGCGCTCCAGGCATCAACCAACGGGTCATAGGCCAGGTTCGGCAAGATGCCATCTACACTGCTAAGACCACCAATCACATAAATATTTTCTGCAATGACGGCGATTCCCATCGCTTCCCGGCCTTGTGGAAGCGATCGCCGGCGACTCCAGGGATTTTCTCCCTGCGCCTCGAGCTCAGGGCTATAGGCTTCGACCAGGTTGGTCGGACGGTTACCATCGTTGCCACCGACCAGGTAAATTTTACTGCCCACTACCGCCGCACCTGCCTGGCTACGTGCCCGGCTCATCCGGTAGGGACTTATCGTCCAGCGGTCGAGCCCGGGATCGTACTGATAGACCCGATCGACATATTTTTCTCCATCCCAACCGCCAAACAGGTAGAGCTTCCCCTCAAAGGCTGCCAGGCCGTAAGCGCTCAATCTGAGGGGTAAATCCGCGCCACGCACCCAGCGGTCCTGGCGCGGATCATAGATTTCCAGGAGATTGGTCACCAGATCATTCGCCAGACGGCCGCCAGGAACATAGAGCTTCCCTCCAATCAAAGCCGCACTGACCTGGCTGACCGGGGTAGGCTTATCCGCCAGGCGTTCCCAGGCGCTTTTCTCGGTAGAAAAGCGCTCGGTCAGGTTGGAGGGACCATCGAGCGCCTCGCCGCCAATCGCATAGAGTTGGTCTTCAACCGCTGCCACCGCCAGGAATTTCCTGGCAACAGCCAGTGGCGCACCTTCCATCCAGCGGCCCTCGGTCGGATCAGGAATGGTCAACAGGGCGGGTTGGAAGAGCCACCCCTGTCGATAGAAAAACCAGACCCCCAGCGCAGCCAGCCCAATCAGTAGAACAGCGATCACGATGAGATAGCCCCTCCGCCTGGCTGGGGCGGGGCTGGATGCTGGCGAACCTGCTACCGGTAGAGAAACCACTGCCAAGGGCTCAACCTGGGCAGGTGGTCCGGGCTCTAGAGGCGCAGCCGGGTTGTTCGCCAGGCCGGTATTCATTGCATAAATGGCTGCTTCAGTGCGCGATTCAGCACCTATTTTTGAAAAAATGTTCCGCAGGTGAACCTTGACCGTATTGGCGCTGATAAACAACTGCTGAGCAATTTCTTTATTGCTCGCCCCCGTTGCCACAAGGCGCAGGATTTCGATTTCTCTTTCGCTCAGCTCATTATTTTCAGACATAGATGAATGGGATCACAAGGGCATGGTGTTGCGATCATTATAACATGCCCATTTTATAGCACTTTATCCCTGCTTTTCAAAACATCCTAACCCATTTCATGACCATACCGCCTGAAAGGGTATCTGACTGATCAACTTGACTTCCAACCCCAACATGGTCTATACTCTGATTAGATAGAAGAATTGAGGAGGCATAAATGAATAAACGATCAGTGGGGTTTATGATCAGTAGCCTGATTTTACTCTTCGTCCTGGCGTTTCTCCAGATCACTTCTTCCACCTACGCAAACGCATCGTCCGGCCCCTACCCCTATTACCTGCCACTAGCCCAAAGCAATTACCATTACCAGGGCATGGTCTACATCCCATCCGGTGAATTCCAGATGGGCTGTGATCCAGATCACAATGACGGATATCCCTGTTATTTGGGTACTTTACCACTTCATCGCGTTTATTTAGCTTCTTTCTATCTCGATAAGTTTGAAATCACCAACGCTGAATATTCCCAATGTGTAAAAGCTGGATCCTGTGTTCCGCCATTGCGAAATGATTCGACCTATTCTCGACCCTCTTATTACGACAATCCGGCCTATGCGGACTATCCGGTCATCTTCGTATCCTGGTACCAGGCGAAGGATTACTGCCATTGGGTCGGAAAGCGGCTGCCAACCGAGGCGGAATGGGAAAAAGCTGCCCGTGGCGACCAGGACGTACGTGCATATCCATGGGGTGAACAACCGCCAGACTGTACTTTAACCAACTTCAATGGAGGATACTATGTCTGCGTAGGTGATACGGCTCTGGTAGGCAGTTACCCGGCCGGCGCAAGCCCGTATGGTGTTATGGATATGGGCGGCAATGTTGAGGAATGGGTCAATGATTGGTGGATGGAAACATACTACATCGACTCACCATACATGAATCCGACCGGACCTGAAAGCGGCATTTTCAGAGTATATCGAGGAGGAAGTTGGGCAACTTTCGCTGATGGGCTGTTGGTATCCAGCCGGGGAGGTAACGTACCGAATACCCAGAGCAACATTGGTATTCGTTGTGCGGCCACCCCAGGGCAATAATCGTCCTTGACAGCATCCGATTGAATGCTATAATGCCAATTCGAACGCGGGTGTAGCCAAGTGGTAAGGCAGTAGCTTCCCAAGCTACCATTCGTGGGTCCGAATCCCATCACCCGCTCCTGGACGAAGTCTTGGTTAAGAAAAAGGTCGTTTTGTTAAGTTGGCATACCGACTTAACAAAACAACCTTTTTTTATAAATTTATCGTTGCCTCGCTAAATCGTCATATAAAGCGATGATCCGCCTGGTGATCCGCTCCCAGCCAAATTCATGCGCCAGAGCGGCGGCCCGGGTGCCCATCTCCTGGCGCAGCTCCGGGTTGGTAACCAGGTCCGTCAACCGGCTGGCCAGCGCCTCAGGGTCATCCGATGGCACGGTGAAACCAGTGATACCATCTTGAACCAGGAAGGCCAACCCGCCGACGTGCGAGGCAACCACGGGCGTTCCACAAGCCATCGCCTCCAAAGCCACCATGCCAAAAGACTCGTAGAATGAAGGCACCACCACTGCTTCAGCCGAAGAATAATAGTACGGCAGGGTATCCTGGCTGCGTTTCCCTAAAAAGGTCACCAGGTCGCTGACCCCAGCTTGCTCGCGCATATTCTTCAAGCGGGTCATCTCAGTATTTGCGGCCGCCTGTTCGTTTTCAACTTCACCACCGATGACGGACAGGCAGACGTAAACGCCGCGCTGGCGCATGATTGCCAAAGCCTGGATCAGCGTGTCGATGCCCTTCAATGGCTCTATCCGCCCGACGAACAGCAACATCTGTTCGCACGGCGTAACCCCAATAAATTCCTTGGCTTCTTCAGCCGGGATGGGATAAAAATGACCCACGTCGACCCCAGGCGGGATGATAACGATTTTTCGGGTGTCGGCCTGGTACAACCACTGGAGCTGAGCCAGCTCGGCCTGAGTGGCGGCAATCACCCGATCGGCGGATTGCAACACCTGGCGCTCACCCCGGATGCGGTATTCCCCTTCCGCCTCCCCAGGGATCCGGGCCACACGCTGCTTCATTAACCCGAGGGTATGGAACATGTGAACGTTGGGCAGATTCCAAGCGGCTTTCAACTGGTTAGCAGCGATGCCGGACATCCAATAATGACTGTGAATCAAATCATACTTTAGTTTTTTTGCTGCAGCAAAATCGAGGATGCCTTGAGTGAAGGCAGGCAGGTGGTCGGCCAGCTTCTCTTTCGCCAGAGGCGTTTCGGGGCCTGCCGGAATGTGAACGACCCGGTTGCCATATCCCAAATCATGCAAGACATGCGGCACATGCTCATCTTGGGAACGAGTGAAGACATCGACCTGGATGCCAGCCATGCCCAGGTGTCGGGTCAGCTCACGCACATAGACATTCATTCCCCCGGTATCTTTTCCACCTAAGGTGGCCAACGGGCAAGTATGGTAAGAAAGCATTGCAATTCGCAAAATTCACCTCATATCCCAGCCAAAACAACTAGATATCTCCTTGCTTTTCCTGGAGTTCTTTTGTATAATCTCACCCGCTACCGCCACCGTAGCTCAGCAGGCAGAGCAGTCGCTTCGTAAGCGACGGGTCAAGGGTTCGATTCCCTTCGGTGGCTCTCCAACGAAACGCCCGTTCGGGCGTTTTCATTTCTGCTACTTTGCAGCGCATCCAGTATAATTCGATAATGGCCAATCGTACAACCCCACTTGTGATCGGCATTGCCGGCGGTTCTGGCTCAGGGAAGACCACCCTGGCCCACATGATCTTGGAACGCGTCGGCCCGCAGCGGATTGCCTACCTGCCGCATGATGCTTATTATAAAGACCTGAGCGCCCTGCCGCCGAATGAACGGGCAACGATCAACTTTGACCATCCGAATTCCTTGGATAATGATTTGTTGATCGAGCATATTAAACGGTTGAAACAATTTGAGTCCGTTGACCTGCCAGTGTACGATTTTAAGACCCACTCGCGCACCGAAAAGAAGGTCCATGTCGAACCGCGCATGATCATTATGGTCGAAGGGATCTTGATTTACGCTGAACCAGCGCTACGTGACTTGCTGGATGTGAAGATTTTTGTCGATACCGATCCGGACATCCGGTTTATCCGGCGCCTGGATCGTGATATCAGTGAGCGCGGACGGACAACTGAATCAGTCATTCGCCAATACCTGGCGACTGTCCGACCGATGCACCTGGAATTTGTTGAACCATCCAAACGCTACGCCGATGTGATCATCCCGGAAGGGGGACAAAACTCGGTCGCGATGGATATGGTCGTTGCTCGCCTGGAGACGCTGCTCTCCGGCGGCGAATAAAAATCTTATAGCGTTGAAAGGAAATTCGAATGGCATCTGAACCTAAACAGTGGTCAAAACCACCCGAGATGCAGATTGACCCGACCAAGAAATACCAGGCAACCCTGCATACCGATAAAGGCGACATCGTCGTCGAGCTGTTTGCGGAGAAAACCCCGCGGACAGTGAATAACTTCGTCTTCCTGGCCAGCCAGGGGTTTTATGATAATACGATCTTTCACCGTGTCATTGGTAATTTCATGGCTCAAGGTGGCGACCCGACCGGTAGCGGGCGGGGCGGGCCAGGTTATCGTTTCGCCGACGAATTTGTCCCCGGGCTGCGTCATGACAAGCCAGGTATTTTATCGATGGCCAACGCCGGTAAAGACACCAACGGCTCACAATTTTTCATTACTCACGTCGCAACCCCCTGGCTGGACAATAAACACAGCGTGTTTGGGAAGGTGATACAGGGTATGGATGTCTTGTTATCCATCCCAGAGCGAGATCCGATGCGTCCACAGAGCCCGGCGATAAAGCTTAATTCGGTGGAAATTACTGTCAGTTAAACTAGCCTGACCTCCCTGGCTCTCCCCGGTAGAAAATATTCTGCAATGAAAACCGGCCCGCAGGTTCAATGAGTCCAAAACAACGTCTCAACCTGCTTCGCGGGCTGGTTTTTCTTTTCGTAATCCTGATGAGTATCTACTTGTTCACCATCCGCGACCAGGCGCGTGAGCTGGCCCGCTATGGATACCCTGGCATTTTCCTGCTCTCAATTCTCGCCAATGCGACAATTATTCTGCCTGCCCCAGGAATCCTGTTTGTGTTTGCTATGGGTGCAGTGTTCGATCCCGTCCTGGTCGCCCTGCTAGCTGGTGCAGGCGCAGCGATTGGCGAGCTCTCAGGTTACCTGCTCGGCTTCAGCGGCCAGGCGGTAGTTGAAAATTCAAATCGCTACCAGAGAATCCTCGCCTGGATGACAGCCCACCCCACCCTGAGTAACCTGGCGATCCTACTCCTGGCGTTCATTCCCAATCCCTTATTTGACCTGGCTGGGATGGCTGCCGGCACCCTGCGTATTCCAGTCGTTAAGTTTTGGTTGTTTACCTTCCTAGGTAAAACCTTGAAAATGCTTCTGTTTGCTTTTGCCGGCGCCTCGTCGCTGGATTACCTATTTGGATAGAATATTTTTGTAGAATAAAGGATGGAGAAAATGCTTGATTTTATACGGATCGATACCTATCTAGAAAAGAATTTGATGAAATCCATTGAAGAGTTATCCCGGTTATGCGCACAACCCAGCGTTTCGGCGCAAAACTGGGGACTTAAGGAATGCGCCGCATTGGTCAGCGAAATGCTCGTCCAGCGTGGCTTTTCCGTGCAAATGATTCCAACCGATGGCGCGCCAGTGGTGTTCGCTGTGCGAAAAGGCCGCAGCGATAAAACACTGCTCATTTACAATCATTACGATGTCCAACCACCTGAACCGCTCGAGTTGTGGGACAGCCCGCCATTCGAGCCAAGCCTGCGCGATGGTAAGCTCTTTGCCCGTGGCGTCAGTGATGATAAAGGACAGCTGGTCTCTCGTTTATTCGCGATCGATGCACTGCTAGAGGCTTCACCTGAGTTGCCCTGTACAATCAAGTTTATCATCGAAGGTGAGGAGGAGGTCAGCAGCATCCACCTGCACCAATTCATCGAAGAGCATCAAGAGCTCCTTGCAGCCGATGGCTGTATCTGGGAATTTGGCGGTGTGGATCATCGCGAAACGCCTATGCAGTATCTCGGATTACGCGGCATCTGTTATGTGGAGCTATCGGCCGAAACGGCGAATATGGACGTCCATTCTGGCCTGGGCGGCAGCATCTTTCCAAACGCAGCCTGGCGGCTGGTATGGGCTTTGAATTCGCTCAAAGATAGTCAGGAAAGAATTCGAATTCCAGGGTTTTATGATCCGGTACTACCCCCCAGCGCGTTCGACCGGGAGCTCATGGAAGCCCTGCCGGAAACAGCTGAGGAATACCAACAGCGTTATGGGGTTAAGCAGTTTCTTAAAGGGATGACGGGCGGGGTCGAGCTACGCCTGGCCGAGGTCTTCGAACCAACCTGCACCATCTGCGGACTAACTTCTGGATACCAGGGCCCTGGATCAAAGACCGTCCAGCCGGCCCGTGCGTCGGCAAAAGTTGATTTCCGGTTGGTGCCCAACCAAACCCCAGAACAGGTACTCCAACAACTGCGCGCTCACCTGGATGCAGAAGGTTTTCAGGATATCAAGATCCAGTTCCTGGGTGGCGAAGCTCCGGCCCGCACCGATCCCAATGATCCATTCGTGGAATTGGTAGTCAAAACCGCGCAACCCGTTTATGGCCAGCCGATGCAGCTTGTTCCGATGATCGGCGGGTCAGGCCCAAATTACCCGTTTATCCATATTCTGAAAGTTCCAGTGATCACCGCAGGCGCTGGATACCCAGGCACGCTGGCCCATGCGCCTAACGAGAATATCCGGCTTGACCTGTACCTGGCCCACGCCCGCCACATGGCGCGGTTGATCGAGGCATTTGGTGATCAATAGGCCAGCCTGAGAGAAGCCAGAACAAGCAGCCTGGATTATAATGAAGAAAACAAACCATATACCAATTAATAGGAGGTTGTCATGCTCGTTGGCGAAAGAATGTCTCATCCAGTCAAGACAATATCCCCGGATATGCCCGTGGTAGAAGCTTTAAGCCTGATGAAGCGCGAACATATCCGGAGGACGCCAGTGATTAAGGACGGTAAGCTGGTTGGTATTGTTTCGGACAAAGATTTGCTGAACGCCTCGCCTTCTCCAGCTACCTCGCTGAGCGTCTGGGAAATTAACTATTTACTCAGCAAAATAATGGTCAAGGATGTGATGACCAAGACCGTCTTGACAGTAACCCGTAGCACTCCAATTGAAGAAGCGGCCCGAATCATGGCTGATAACAAGATTGGTGGTCTGCCAGTGGTGGATGGCGATCATGTGGTAGGTATCATCACGGAGACCGATCTGTTCAAAGTATTCCTGGAACTGATGGGCGCCCGGCAACAGGGCGTGCGCGTGACTGCCTTAATC
>JAYRWF010000345.1:0-8287 GCA_041918195.1 Anaerolineales bacterium | reverse complement strand
TGAATTGCCTGCTCAGGAGGTCGAAGGTGCGCATTCCGGGCCAAAAGTTCAAGTTGGCATGCAAAACCTGGCCTACGTGATCTACACCTCTGGTTCGACCGGGCGACCGAAAGGCGTGCTCTTGCAGCATGGCGGCTTGACCAACCTGGTTCTCCAGCAAATCAAGGGTTTTGGCGTCGATGCGCATAGTCGAGTTCTTCAGTTCGCATCCTTCAGCTTTGACGCCTCGGTTTCAGAAATCTTCATGGGCCTGCTTTCGGGCGGCTGTCTGGTTTTCACTACCCAAGAGATCCTCGGCTCGATGCCCGATTTGCTCCAGGTGATGCAGCAGCAAGCTGTGACAACGGTCACACTACCGCCCTCGCTATTAAGAGTGCTGGATGTCTCCCTGGTTAATCAAATCCTGCCTTCACTCAAGACGTTGATATCGGCTGGCGAAGCCTGTCCGTTGGAGGTCGGAGCGCGTTGGGCAGTGAAACGTCAAATGTTTAATGCCTATGGCCCGACAGAGGCGACGATTGGCCCGACTTTCTATCCGTTGCAGTCAGAAATAGGGGAAAATGAAGGTCAGCCACAATTAATTGGCGTGCCACCGGGCTGTCTGACAGTTCCGATCGGTCGACCCATCCCGAATATGGAGGTTTATCTGCTGGATGTCAACCGTCAATTGACGCCGGTTGGCGTGCCAGGAGAGATTTATTTGGGTGGGATTGGGCTGGCGCGCGGTTACCTGAACCAACCAGAATTGACTGCCGAGAAATTCGTGGACCATCCTTTCAAACCCGTCCAACGTTTGTATCGGACCGGTGACCTGGCGCGCTATCTTCCGGATGGCAATATTGAGTATCTTGGCAGGGTTGATTTCCAGGTGAAGGTGCGTGGGTATCGCATTGAATTGGGTGAAGTCGAATCCCAGCTCAGCCAGCTTGAAGGAGTTCGTACGGCCGTGGTCATTGCCCGTGAAGACCGGCCGGGAGAAAAACGGCTGGTAGCTTACCTGGTCCCGGAGCCTCAATCTTCACCCGAGCAACTTTCCAGTGATGGAATGAAACTCCAACTGCGTGAGCGTTTACCGGAGTACATGATACCTTCGGTATTTGTCGTCCTTGATCGCTTACCACTCACGCCCAATGGAAAAGTTGATCGCAAGGCATTGCCGGCGGTTGACATGACTGCTGCGGTACTGTCAACCCCGTACGTAGCGCCATTGAGTGAGCGGGAAAAGATTCTTGCATCGATTTGGGCTGAGATTATCGGTTTTACCGCGACACAAGACCGGCCAACAATTGGTATTCACGATAACTTCTTTGAGTTGGGTGGTGATTCAATTCTTAGCATCCAGGTGATTGCCAGGGCTGCCCAGGCTGGCCTGCGCTTGACCCCGCGCCAGTTATTTGAAACCCCGACCATCGCTGGATTGGCTGCAGCAGCAGAAGATCTTGATGCGACCCAACCGGCTGAAGAACAGCCGGTGTCTGCCGAGCAGATTTCACAGAACAATCTGGAAGATTTTGGCTGGAGCCAGGATGATTTGGATGATATCCTGGGAGCGATTGGCTCCAGCTTGGATGATGATGAACCTGCACAGACCTGAGAGGTTTTTGTATGAAGAATGTTGAAAGTTTTTACCCGCTTTCTCCCATGCAGCAGGGCATGTTATTCCACAGCCTGGCAGAGCCTGACTCAGGAATGTATATTGAATTTGCCAGTGTTGCCTTGCAAGGAGAGCTTGATCGGGAAATATTTGGCCAGGTGTGGCAGACAGTGATTCAGCGCCATTCGATCTTGCGCACGTCTTTTGTTTGGGAGAATGTGAAAGAACCTGTTCAGGTAGTTCAATTGAAAGTAGCGCTACCTTTACAGTATCTGGATTGGCGTGAAATCGCCGAGCCAATCCAGGTAAACCTGCTGGCTGAATATCACCACAAGGAGATAAATCGCGGTTTTGATCTATCCAAATCGCCTTTAATGCGCCTGACGTTAATTCAGACCCAGGAGCAGAAATACCAGTTTATCTGGACCTATCACCATATCTTGCTTGACGGCTGGTCCATTCCTCTACTCCTACAGGAAGTCATGGGTTTATATACCGCCCGGAAGCAGGGGGTGGACTTTCAACTACCTCTAGCGCGCCCTTTCCGCGAATACATTTTATGGCTCAAGCGCCAGAATCTTGCTGAGAGTGAGGCCTATTGGCGACGTAAGCTAGCTGGTTTCACTGCACCAACCCCGCTGGTGGTGACTCGCCTGAAGAAAGAACTACTCGCCAGCGAGCCAGAGTTTTCTGATATCGAGATCGACCTCTCTCGAGAGATGACCCGGAATTTGCAATCCCTGGCTCGCAGCCAGCAGGTTACCCTGAACACGATCATCCAGGCAGCCTGGGCGATTTTGTTGTGTCGCTATAGCGGAGAGGAAGAGGTTGTCTTTGGGGTGACGGTTTCTGGTCGGCCTGCCGATCTGCCTGGATCGGATGAAATGCTCGGTCTTTTCATTAACACACTGCCGTTTCACATTCGTGTGGTCGGAGACATGGGGATCTCGAACCTGTTGAAAGAGATCCAGGCCGGGCAAGCTGAGATGCGTCAATTTGAATATACGCCTTTGGTTCAGATTCAGGGCTGGAGTGATGTGCCTCGCGGAACTGCCTTATTTGAAAGTATTTTGGTGTTTGAGAATTTCCCTATTAGCGGATTGGACAGCGGTGGACAAGGCAGCCTGGGGATCAAAGCCGGAGTCTTTGCTTCGCACACCAACTTACCACTAACCCTGGTCGCGACACCGGACGAAGAATTTTCACTCAAAATATCCTACGATCGACGTTTATTCGACCCTGAAACTATCCAGCGAATGCTTGGACATCTCCGAGCGATTCTCGGCTCGATGATCCATGAACTGGCCCAAACAGTCTCACCGACACTTTCCAGGCTGAAATTGATCACCGAGGAAGAGATAAACCAGCTTCGAAAGTGGAATAAAACCGAAAAGGCTTACCCGGCATCGGGCACTATCCATGAATGGTTTGAAAAGCAAGTCGAGAAAAGCCCTTTTGCAATAGCAGTGAGCTATACAGATCCGACTACCAACCAGCGAAGCTATTTGTCTTATCAAGAGCTGAACCAGCGTGCTAACCTCCTGGCTCATTACCTGCGGAATGCCGGGGTAAACGCTGAATCAATGGTTGGTGTTTTGATGGAGCGCAATATTCAATTGCTGGTGGCTATCCTGGGTATATTGAAAGCGGGCGGTGCTTACGTGCCGCTTGATCCAACCTATCCCAAGGATCGCCTGGCATTTATTATCGAGGATTTTTCTTCCACTTCGTCTGGCCCGACCGTCATTCTATCCCAGGACAAGCTAGCTGGGGAAATAGATCAGGCGCGCGCCCGGGTCCTTAAAATGGATACTGACTGGGGATTGGTCGCCTCCCAGGCGCGCGAAATTGCCGGAGTGGACCAGGAAAAAATCACCGGACCCGAAAACCAGGCTCGCCCCGAGAATATGGCTTATGTGATTTATACCTCAGGATCGACGGGTAAGCCCAAAGGGGTGATGGTCACCCATGCCAATGTCGTTCGCCTGTTTGAGGCTACGCAGGATTGGTATGGCTTCAATGCGCACGATGTCTGGACGTTGTTCCATTCCTATGCATTTGATTTTTCGGTTTGGGAAATTTGGGGCGCATTTTTGTACGGTGGACGACTGGTTGTAGTTCCTTATGAGATCAGCCGATCGCCGGATCAGTTTTATCAATTGTTGGTCGATGAGCAGGTGACGATACTGAACCAGACACCCTCGGCTTTTCACCAGTTGATGCTTGCCGAGGAACGGCAGGGTGCATCGCCAAAACTGGCCCTTCGCAAGGTTATTTTTGGCGGCGAGGCGCTAAACCTGCCCAGTCTGCGCCCCTGGTTTGATCGTCACGGGGATGATTTTCCTCAATTAATTAATATGTATGGCATCACAGAAACGACTGTGCATGTCACCTATCGGCCTATTTTTTATAAGGACCTGGATGCAGTGCCTGGCAGCATGATTGGCCGGGCGATTCCTGATCTCGAAATTCACATTTTGGATCCATACGGATCGCAAACGCCGGTTGGCATCCCTGGAGAACTGTACGTCGGAGGGGCAGGGGTGGCCAGGGGTTATCTCAACCGGCCAGAGCTGACCGAAGAGCGCTTTGTTCGGGATTTGTTCGACACCTCTCAAACCCGCATTTATCGCACCGGAGACCTGGCGCGCTATCTGCCAGATGGTGATATTGAATACCTCGGTCGAATTGACCACCAGGTGAAGATCCGCGGCTTTCGAATTGAATTGGGTGAAATCGAGAACGTCCTGGTGGGTTACCCCAATATACGCGAGGCGGTGGTTCTCCTACGGAAAGACGCTGCTCAGCAGGCCTTGGTGGCTTACCTGGTCCAAGCGGATCCGAGCCACCCGGTTGACCTTGTGGACTTGCGACGCTCCCTGCTTGAAAAACTACCTGAGTACATGACGCCTGCTTACTACCTGATCTTGGATGCCCTGCCGCTGACTGGCAACGGCAAGGTGGATCAACGAGCCTTGCTGGCTTTACCGATCACGGATAAGAGCCGACTGGTTGGCGAAGCGGACTATCGCCCCCCGCAGACCGAGGCTCAGATTGAGATGGCCAGGTTATGGTCGCAATTATTAGGTCTGGAGCGGGTCGGCCTGGATGACAATTTCTTCAGTCTAGGCGGCGATTCGATTCTCAGTATCCAATTGATTTCGCGTGCCAAGCAAGCTGGTTTCAATATCGGATACCGCCAGATCTTTGAGAACCCGAGTCTTGAGAAGTTAGTCGCTTCTACACTGATTGAGGTAGCTACAACCAGTGAGATAGAAATTCTCGGGGATAAAGGTTTGCCTGATCTTGCTGTTCGAGAGGCGGGATATCCTTTAACGCCTGTCCAACATTGGTTTTTTGAGCATCATCAAGAAAAGCCAGAACGATTTAATACTTCGATTCTGCTCCAGTTAGCAGCGCCGCTCGATCGGGAATCCCTGTTCCAGGCGCTCGAAAAAGTTATCCTGCTTCATCCTGCGCTGCGGTTAAGTTTCACACGCTCAGGATCGCAGTGGTCCCAGTCGCTTTCCGATGCTTTGGTGGCGGAATCGTTCCTCTTTTTCGATATCATGGACATAGTAGCAAGCGCACAAGCCGAGTGGATCGCGCAAAAATCTGAGCAAATTCAGGGAAGCTTTCAACTCGACCAGCCGCCGCTCTTGCGCCTGGCCTATTTTGCCTGTGGAGCCGGTCAGATTAGTCAAACCCGAAAAGACCGGTTACTGGTAGTTTTCCATCACTTGGTTTCCGATGGAGTTTCCATCCGGATTTTTGTTGAGGATATTGTCTCTGCGTACATTCAACAGCTGGCTGGCGTAGCCCAAAACCAGGGCGTGAATTTCCACCTGCCTGGTGAAGGCACTTCTTTCCTGGAATGGACCAGTCGGTTAGAATCTTATGCGCAGTCTGCCGAGTTGGTGAGCGAGCTAGGCTATTGGGATGGACTCGCGAGCATGGCCACCAGTCGGAATCAGCGAAGCAGTATTCCGGTTGATCACCCAGATGGACAAAACACCTATGGCCTGGTGGATCATTTGACTCATTTTTTAAGTCAATCAGTGACCGATAGCCTGGTGCGAAGAATGCCTGCCCGATTTGCGATCTCGGTTCAGGCTGTTCTGCTCAGCGCCCTGGTGAAGATCATGGCTCAGTTGACTGGTGCACCTGCCTTATGGATCGAAACTGAAGGCCATGGACGGGAAGAGATTCCTGGAACTGCCTTAGGTGGGGTGGATCTTTCCAGGACTATGGGCTGGTTTACCTCGCTCTACCCCCTTTACTTGGAAATTGATGCGAAGGCTGGGCCTCTGGAAGCAGCCGTCCAGGTCGAGCAACAGATCCGGAAAGTGCCCCACCGGGGGGTCGGCTTTGGAGTGCTTAAGTACCTATCAAAGAATGAAGCGTTCCGCACCCGAATGCAGCAGATACCAGCGCCAGAGATCAACTTCAATTATTTAGGCCAGTTTGATCAATCCGGCTCTGAGTCTAGTCAAACCGAAACCGCTCTGCTGTATAATAGTTCGGCCAGCGCTTTAATTGAGGTTAGTGCAGAGAGCTCGGGTCAGGAGCAGGATCCGGCATGCAGCCGCAGCGCCAGGCTTTACCTGGTGGCTTCGGTCAGTGGTGGGCAGCTTGGTTTCCGTTGGCTATATAGTCGCGGTCTCCACCGTCGTGAAACGGTGATGAAATTCGCCCAGTTATATCAAGAAGAATTGGAACGCATGGCTGGCCTGGTTGAGCAGTAAATTCGTCCACAACAACCCTGGCTCATTACGGATAATGATGGAGTTATTACCTTCATGAAAAATGTTGAGAGTTTTTATCCCTTATCTCCCATGCAGGAAGGGATGCTTTTCCACTCTTTATTCGATCCGGGGAGTGGATTATACATAGAACTCTTCAACATTCGCCTTAAAGGAAAAATCGATTTTGTGGCATTCAAGCAGGCCTGGCAACAGGTAACCGATCGGCACTCGATCTTGCGCACTTCTTTCGTTTGGGAGGGAGTAAAAGAACCGATCCAGGTTGTTCATCAAAAGGTTACCTTGCCTTTTGTCTTTCTCGATTGGCAGCAGCATCCGAAACTCGAGCAGGATAAGGCTCTACAGAACTACCTGGAAAATGAGCGCAAAACCGGTTTTGATCTTTCCAAAGCGCCGCTAATGCGCCTGGCGTTGATCCAAATGGGCGAACAGGAATTCCAGTTTTGCTGGATTCACCACCATATCTTGCTCGACGGTTGGTCAGTCCCGATCTTACTAGGTGAAGTTTTGCAACGCTATCAAGCCATCCGGATGGGAATTCCGCTAGAACTGCCCGCACCGCGCCCGTTTCGAGATTATATAGTCTGGCTAAAAAAGCGTGACCTGGCCAGGGCAGAGGCATACTGGCGCACGCGGCTGGCTGGGTTTTCCAGCCCTACACCGCTTCCGGTCAGCCGGAGTGAACATGGCCTGCAGACCTTTTCGGCTGAGTTTGCAGGGATTGAGGTTCTGCTGCCTGTTATTCTAAGTGATGCACTACAGTCTCTTGCACGACGCCTTTCGCTGACTTTAAATACTGTTTTACAGGCTGCCTGGGGGATTTTGCTCAGTCGCTATTCTGGTGAAACCGATGTCGTCTATGGTACGACGATTTCGGGCCGCCCGCCAGATTTGCCAGGCGCAGAAACGATGCTTGGTCTCTTTATCAACACGTTACCTGTGCGAATGAAAGTAGATGATGATTGCTCGACCCTGGAGTGGCTGCGAGCAATCCAGGCTGATCAGGCGGAAATGCGCCAGTTTGAATATACGCCACTCCTGCAGATTCAAAATTGGAGCGAGACGCCACGCGGCCTGGCATTATTTGAGAGCCTGTTTGTTTTTGAAAACCTACCCACTGGGGGGCTCGGGAACCAGGGAGGCGCTGGTTTTTCTATTGAAGCCAGCCCAAGCGAGTCTTATACGAACTTTCCATTAACCTTTGCTGCAGTGCCGGGAAAACAACTCTCGCTTAAGATCACCTATAACCGGGGCTTGTTTGAGCCAGAAATCATCCAACAGATAATGACTCATTTCCAGGCCATTTTGGAAGGACTGGTTGCCCATCCGGAAGGAAAAATTGGCCGTCTCAACCTGTTGACAGAAGCTGATAGGAAAAAGCTGCTGATCGATTGGAATAATAACTTTTCCGATTATCCCTATGAGGCTGGACTGGCTCAGCTCTTTGAGATGCAGGCCGAAAAAACCCCTGATGCACCGGCGCTCATATTTCCATTTCACGATTCACATGGCCCAGAGTTCAAGATGCTTAGCTATGGTGAGTTGAGCCAGCGTGCCAATCGCCTGGGAGCATACCTCCAGGCGATTGGCCTACAACCAGGCGACCCGGTCGGTATCTTCATGGAGCGATCTCTCGAGATGGTGGTTGCCACCCTGGCGGTGATAAAAGCTGGAGGAGCTTACCTTCCCTTGGATATTAATTATCCGGCCGAACGCCTGGAATTCATGCTGACGGATTGCCGGGTAACGATCGTGTTGACCGAGACCGCTCACCGGAAGCAATTTCCGCAACGACTAACCGAGGCTGGTCTGGCGGATGGGCTGGTTGAGCATGCTTTACAGATTGTTTGCCTGGACAGCGAACCTGACCAAGGCCAAATTGCCATCCAGTCCAGCAACAATCTAGAGGCTAGAGCAAGCGGGGTAAATA
>JAYRWF010000344.1:0-3562 GCA_041918195.1 Anaerolineales bacterium | reverse complement strand
TCGATCTTTCCAGTGTCCAGGTCGACCTCCAACTCCACCGCCTGAGCGCCAACAGTGTAATGCACCACCGCCCGCGGGCCCTGGCCGGTCTGCGGATCCAAACCGGTGACATAAGTTGGCATGAAGTTGCCGCGCCCCAGGACTGGGCCGCCAACCCAACCCTGGTCATTAGGAAGGGGGATACCGTAAATCACGATATTCTTCAGCGAGATCGCTTCCTCGGATTTATATGAGATCACCATCCCATCGACGATGTCCAGGTCATCCACTTTCTCATTCCAGGCCTTTGCCACCATTTCCAGAATTTGACCACGCGCATCCAGAGCCGCCGCGCGCACCGCGTTGCCCATGCTCCAGGTCAGACGGCTGGCAACAGTTTGCCACTCGTACGGGCTGTAATTCGTGTCCAACGGGGTTGCCACCTTAACCGTTTCAACAGGCACCCCCAATGCAGCAGCAGCCACCTGGGCGGCGATCGTGAACGAGCCCTGGCCAATTTCCTGCCCCCCAACGCTCACGGTGACCGTGCCATCCTCGTTTAAGGCAACTTTGGCGCTCGAACCAGCATTGGGCGGCATGGCCGGAGCTTTCCACATCAGAGCGATCCCCTTGCCACGCCGCTTGTTCGGCGCGCTGGGTGGTTCTTTACGGCCCCAGCCAATCGCCTCGGCCGCTTTTTCCAGGCATTCGCTCAAGCCGGTCGGGTGCATAATCATGCCTGTCACCAGCGTGCTACCAGTCTTAACACAGTTCAGCCGGCGAAAATGGACCGGGTCCATTTCAATTGCGTAGGCCAGCTCGTCAATACACTGTTCCAAACCGGCGTGCATTTCGGGCATCCCAAAACCGCGCATTGGGCCGCCAACCGGATGATTCGTGTACACGCAGTAGCTGTCGGTCTTGACGTTCGGCACATCATACGGCCCACTACTGCTGTAGCCTGAGGCGCGGGTGATATTGACCCCATATTCCGTGTACGCCCCGCCATCCCAGTAGAATTGGTTCTCCATCGCCAGCAGCTTGCCATTTTTATCACAGCCCATTTTAAAGTGGGCTGTCACGCCCTGGCGCACAAACGCCGTGTAAAATTCTTCCTCGCGGGTCAGGCGCAGCTTGATCGGACGACCACGCAGCTTCCACGCAATCGCTACCGCCAGAGCCTCCATGCTTACGCCAGCTTTACAGCCAAACCCGCCGCCGACATAGGGCGCAATCACCTGCACATCAGACTGGCTGATCCCCAGGGCACTGGCAATCAGATTTCGCTGGGCGAAAGGAGACTGCGAGCTGCCCCACAAAGTCACTTTTCCGCTTTCATCCACCCTGGCAACTGCCACATGTGGCTCAATTGGAACATGCTGGATATGTGGAATTTTATACGTGCGCTCAACAATCGCAGCGCAGTTATCCCAGGCGCCAGCCACATCCCCCTTGCGAATCCGAAAATGGTTGGATATGTTGCTCCCCGGTTCGGGGAAGATGAAATTGGCCACTTCATATTTCCCCAGGTTCGGGTGCAGCAATGGCGCCTCGGCCCTGGCCCCAAATTCGGGGTCAAACACCCCTGGCAAGGGCTCATACTCAACTTCGATCAGGTCAAGCGCCTGTTCAGCAATTGCTTCGCTGACCGCCGCCACCCCGACAACCGGGTCGCCGACATAACGCACTCGATCTCGACAAAAGATATACCGATCGCGCAAATATAAGCCGATCAATCCCGGAAAATCTGCGCCGGTAACTACTGACTTGACGCCTGGTAAAGCGCTGGCCCGGCTGATATCAATCCGTTTGATCAAGGCGTGTGGAAGTGGGCTGCGCTTTATCCTGGCATACAACAAGCCTGGGCCGAACTGCAGATCATCGGCAAACAGCGCCGATCCGATCACTTTCTCGCGCGCATCAACACGGGTTACGTTATCACCAATTGGGTGAGGGACACTTTCGTTTCGATTGGCCATACTGCCTCCAGCACAAGATTTCTTTCAACCTGCCAGGCTATCCTGGGTTACCCTGCGGCATTCAAGGCCTGTTGGCGTTGCGCGGCGTCTTTCACTGCGTCGACTATCCGCAAGTAACCAGTACAGCGGCACAGATTACCGACCAACGCCTCGCGGATCTCTTCTTCGCTCGGATCCGGATTACGGTCCAACAATCCACGCGCCGAGATCAGGATGCCAGGCGTGCAGAAACCACATTGAACGCCGCCATGTTCGATAATCGCCTCCTGGATCGGATCAAGAACGCCGGGCAGGTTGCCGCCATATTTCGCCAACCCTTCCACGGTAACCACCTGCGCCCCGGCACATTCAACCGCCAGGGTCATACAACTATTCACCGGTTCCCCATTCAGAAGCACTGTACAGGCTCCACATTCCCCGGCATTACAGCCATTTTTCGTGCCCGTCAGGGCCAGCTTATCACGCAATAACTGCAGCAGAGTCATTTGAGAGGCCACGTCGATCTGCTCCAATTCACCATTAATCGTGATCAGGATGCGATGGGTGGTCATTTTATGCCTCTCTTCCTAATTGCCGCCAGGTCTTGATCAGCGCTTGTTCGGTTAATTTCGCGACCATCGCCCGGCGGTAGCGAGCGCTGCCGCGCACATCATCAATCGGGCTGCTGGCCTGCTCAGCCAGCCGGGCAGCCTGCTTGAAGGTTTCTGGGCCTGGCGAATGCTGCGCCAGGTATTCTGAAACCGCGCTGACCTGGAGTGGCGTTGGCGCTACGGAAGCCAGAGCGACCCGAAAACGGTACCCCGATAGAAGGCTTTCGTCCGGCCACCCCAGCGCCGTCACACCCACAATAGACAAGTCGCTCCAGGTATTCCGGCCCAGTTTCAAATACACCCCGACCGCACCAGCCGGTGGGAGGGGAAAATGGATCGCTGTGACAATATCGCCGCGCTGCAGGGTGGTTTTACCTGGACCCAGGAAGAAGGTTTCCAGGGACGCATCGCGATAACCGTCCAATCCGTGAATCTGCAGGCGGCCACCGTACAAACAGCATGCGCCAATCGTATCGCCGGCCGGCGATGCATTACAGAGATTGCCAACAATTGTGGCCCGTGTCCGCAGCTGGTAGGAAGCGACCGCCCGGCAGGCCTGGGCTAAAACCGGGTAATGCGACTGGACCTCCGGGTGGGCAATCACACGGTTCATATTTACACCAGCGCCAATCGATAAACCGGAAGCTGGATCAAACTGGATTTCGCTGGTTCCGTCCAGTTTCTTAATATCCACCAGGTACCGGTCGTGCCAAAAACCATCCCGCATCCGGACAAAAATATCCGTTCCTCCAGATAACGGGCGCGCCTGACCTGCATGCTGAGCCAGGAACTGGCTGGCCTCAACCAGGCTGGCTGGCTGGATATAGTCAAATTCAGGAAGTTCCGGGTGGGCATCTATGCTCATAATCCACCTCAAAAAAGGACTGGCAGATGGGGCTGCCTGCTCCCAGGCAGCCCCATCGCGGATAAGAAACTTACAGGTTAATATTCTCGCGTTCCTCCACCCCAAACAACTTGGGCGGCACTAGCAAGAAGAGCAGGTTGATCAAGATA
>JAYRWF010000343.1:0-5124 GCA_041918195.1 Anaerolineales bacterium | reverse complement strand
TAACTCGTTTTTCACGTAATTTTCACACAACCATTTCCATTTTCTATTTAATTTCTACGCGCCAAGCGTGACACTCTTAATGTCTGATGACAAAGGAGTGTGGCTATGGCGGTATCCGAGCAGTTAACTGGCTCTATTGGCGAAATCCATAACTTAATTGACCAGGAAGTCCAGGGGGAAGGCTCGCTTATCGGAGCGTTGGAAGCCATCCAGGAGCGCTACCAATACCTGCCGCCAGAGGCTTTGATCCTGGCAAGTGAAGCTTTTTCGGTCCCTCTAGCTCAAACCTATGCTGTGGCAACTTTCTATAACGCCTTTAGCTTGAGACCTAAAGGGAAACACTGCCTGCATGTCTGCATGGGCACCGCCTGTCACGTACGCGGCAGCCCACAGATTCTTGACCGACTGGAAACAAGATTGGGTATTAAGGTCAGTGAGACGACCTCAGATCGTTTTGTTACACTCGAGACGGTGAACTGCCTGGGGGCTTGCGCTTTAGGCCCAATTGTCGTTACAGATGAAACCTATTCTGGCTTGATGACACCACAAAAGGTTGACCAACTGGTGAAGAACCTCCGACGGATGGAAGAGGCAAAGCCATGAGCGCCACATCAACACGACAATTCGACTCTGCCACGGTGATCGGAGATCAGGGCGCAATCCAGCGATTAAGCTCGATTGAAGAATTTAATACATGGCAAGCCAGCTTGGTAGCTGATCGCAAGCCCCAGCAACGCGGTGTGCGAGTGTGCGATGGCGCCGGTTGCCGAGCACTGGGCAGCCAGAAAGTTCTAGCCGAAATCCAACGCCAACTCCAGCGGACCAGCTTGGAAATACCAATCCAAGTAGTTGGCACTGGCTGTCCAGGTTTTTGTGAATGTGGGCCGCTGATAACGATCGATCCCGAGCAAATTTCCTATCAAAGGGTTCAACCGAAGGACGTAACCGAAATCGTCCAACAAACCTTACTGGACGGTAAAGTGATCGACCGTTTGCTCTATCGTGATCCGCTAACCGGTGAGTTGATCGAGCACGAACCAGACTTGCCATTTTACAGGAAACAGAAGCGCATGCTGCTAGATCTGAATGGGCGAATCGACCCAACCCGCATCCAGGACTATATCCTTATGGGTGGATATCACTCGCTGGTCAAAGCCCTGTCCGGAATGCGACCAGGTGAAGTGATTGCGGAGGTCAAGGCATCTGGGTTGCGGGGGCGCGGCGGGGCTGGCTTTCCGACCGGCTTGAAGTGGGAATTGTGCAGTAAGAATGTGGAGAAAGCTCGCGACGGTTTTATCATTTGCAACGCCGATGAAGGCGACCCGGGCGCTTTCATGGATCGCTCAGTGATGGAAGGAAATCCGCATTCCGTGCTGGAGGGAATGTTAATCGGTGCTTTTGCCATCGGTGTTAAAACTGGTTATGTATACATCCGGGCTGAATATCCACTAGCGGTTCAAAACCTACGACTGGCTATCCGTCAGGCAGAGCAGGCTGGGCTTCTGGGAAGTAATATTTTGGGAAGCGGATTTAATTTTCAATTGCATGTCCGCCTGGGAGCTGGTGCATTTGTATGTGGTGAAGAAACCGCCTTGATGGCCTCAATCGAAGGCCGGGTGGGAGAACCCCGGTCGCGACCGCCCTACCCAGCCGAATCCGGTCTATGGGGCCTACCAACCAATATCAATAACGTCGAAACCTGGGCCAATATCCCCATTATCCTGCGGCAGGGCAGCCAGGCTTTTGCCACCACCGGCACCCCTAAATCAAAAGGCACAAAGATCTTCTCGCTGGTCGGAAAGATTAATAATACTGGCCTGGTAGAAGTTCCCATGGGGATCAGCTTGCGAGAAGTCATCTTTGACATCGGCGGTGGCATTCCGAATAACAAACCTTTCAAAGCTGTTCAGCTCGGCGGGCCATCGGGCGGCTGTGTACCAGCAGAACACCTAGATGTTAAAATTGATTACGAGTCCCTAAACGAGCTGGGCGCCATAATGGGCTCAGGGGGAATGGTTGTTGCTGATGAAGATACCTGCATGGTGGATTTTGCTCGTTATTTTATGTCATTCACCCAACAGGAGTCGTGCGGGAAATGCCTGCCCTGCCGGATTGGTACAAAAGTCATGCTGGCGACGTTGGAACGAATTTGTGCCGGGCAGGGAGAGCCAGGCGACCTAGACTACCTGCATGAAGTGGCCGAGACCGTCCGTGCCGCATCGCTGTGTGGACTCGGCCAGACCGCTCCTAACCCGGTGCTCTCAACCTTGCGGTATTTCCGTTCAGAATATGAAGCCCATATTTTCGATAAAAAATGCCCCGCAAGGGTATGCAAAGGATTAATTACCTATTCGGTCATACCAGAGCTGTGTACGGGCTGCATGGTTTGCCTGCGAAACTGCCCATCGGATGCCATTCACGGCGAAAGAAAGAAAGTGCACTGGATCGATCCGGCTGTGTGCAACCGCTGCGGCATGTGCCGTAGTGTCTGCAAATTTGAGTCGATTGCCGTGAACTGATGAGGGTTCCATGATTCAAATTACAATTAACGACCAGGTATATGAGACTACAGCAGGGTGGACCATCCTGGAAGCCTGCCGCGAATACGGCATTCCAATCCCGACCCTCTGTTATCACCCAGCCCTGGCACCTTACGGCGCCTGCCGGCTGTGCATGGTGGAATTGAATCAACCACCGCGCCCGGCACGCTTGGTCGCTGCCTGCATTTATCCGTGCGAAAAGGGTTTGAATATCCAAACTCACAGCCCAGCGGTGCTGCATATTCGGCAAATGATGGCTGAGCTACTATTGGCAGGCGCCTGGAATTCACCAGAAATTGCAGCCCTGGCTGATTCGCTTGGTGTCACCCAAGTGCGCTACCGCCTGCCAGAAGCAGACCTATGTGTGCTATGTGGATTGTGTGTACGGGCCTGCCAAGAGATCGTCGGCGTCAACGCGATCAGCTTCATACAGCGTGGCCTGGGAAAGTCAGTCAGCCCGCCTTTCCAGGTGGCCTCGGGCACCTGCATTGCTTGTGGTACCTGCACATTGATATGCCCAACCAGCGCCATCCATCTGGCAGATGTCAGCGGACAAGGCTCTGCCCCAACAGTCCATGGAGCATTGACAGATAATGAGCCGCTTTACTGCCAGGTGTGCAGCGAAGGGGATTTAGGCGACCAACTCCTCCACGTCAATCCAGGCGGGTCGGTTTCATCAGATCACAATGATATCCATCAAGGAGGCAGATCATGACCCCGATTCTGCCGATTCGCAATCAATTAGCCCGACCACCCCGCACAGGCGTAGTCATCTGTGAATGCGGTGGAAAAATTAGCCGGGTTCTGGATACGGAAAGCCTACGTCTGTATATCAACCAATTGAATGAAGTCTTTTTCACGGCCAGCGAGCCATATCCATGCAGCCGGGGCGGCCAGGAACGCTTACGCCAGGCAATAACCGACCTCCGATTAGAACGGGTGGTCATTGCTGGCTGCACACCACGCCTGGTTGAGAAATTATTCCAAAAAGCAATCCGGCCAGCGGGTTTAAACCAGGCCAGCCTTGAAGTGGTCGATATTCGCGAACAATGCGCCTGGGTCCATCCGGCTGAGCCAGGCCAGGCGCTCGAAAAAGCGGCCAGCCTGATCGAATGCGGGGTCGCCAGGATGGTGAATCGTGCTATCGACCAAAATCTTGAGCCTCGCTTCCATGAACGAGTGGTGAAAGCTGCACTGGTGGTGGGGAGCAGCCTTTCTGGGCTAGCCACTACCCAGGAGTTAGCACGCGCCGGGATCCGGGTGACTCTGGTCGAACCAGGAAACCAACTTGGAAAGTTGCCACCGTGGGCGGATGAGTTGATGCGAAACCTGGTCCGCCACCAAGTGGAAACCATTGGTGACCATTCCCAAATCATCCCACTCCTTAACGCGCGGTTGGTTGAGTTGAGCGGCGGGCCGGGAAACTACCAGGTCGTGATTGCCCACAGCGGGCAAACGGAGCGTATCGCGGTTGGCGCTATCCTGGTTGCAGGAGAGGCTCGCCCTCAAGCTCTGGGCGTGCAGCGCTGGTTTGACCGCCAGCGGGTGAAAACTCAGGAGGAATTTGAAGCCGAACTCAGGGCAGGAGTTCCCCTAACAAACGTAGTAATGATATTCAGCCCAGCCCAGGCGCAGGACAAGCCAATAGGACGTCTGGCCTGCCTGAACGGCATCCGACAGGCTATCCAGGTTCGCCAAGTATTTCCACAGGCAGCCGTGACAATCTTATTCCGCGAACTACCCCTCGGCCGAGAAAATGAAGCCGGTCAAGAGATATTCAAGAAAGCCCGAGACCTAGGGGTCACATTCTTCCGCTGCGGAACCAGACACCCGCCGGTAGTCAACGATCAGACAATCGATTTGTTTGATCCTCTGACTGACAGCACGATCCAGCTTCCGTATGAACGAGTGGTTCTGGCAATGCCGCTGGCACCGGAAGAAAACGCAACCCATTTAGCGGCGATGCTGCACTTACCGCAGGACAACCAGGGTTTTCTTATTGAACCGCGCATCAGGTTAAGACCCGGACGATTTGCCGATGATGGTATTTTTGTCCTTGGTGGATCTCATCAACCAGTAAACTTACACGAGGCGCTGTTCCAAGCTTATCTGACTAGCACTCGGGTAATCCGCTTCTTAAGCCAGGAAACTATTTCCAGCGAAGCCAGTACTGCCCAAGTGGAACCCAATCTTTGCACCGGCTGCGGCGAGTGTGCCCAGGTCTGCATGGCAGAGGCAATCCACCTGGAAATACGCGCTCTGCCGGATATCAGCCGGTCCAGCGTGCTATCACTATCAACGATTGATCCGTTGCGTTGCACTGGCTGTGGCAACTGCGCCGTCGCCTGCCCAGTCAAAGCAATTGTAATTCCCGGCTGGGAGGATGCCGCCATCCTGGAGCAGATTAGCACGGCGCTGCGGCCGCGTAGCGGGCTGGTCGAGACACCCGATTTTACTCAACCCGCGCCGCCCATCCTAGCACTGGCTTGCGAGTGGAGCGCTTATGCTGCAGCCGACCTGGCTGGCGCTCGGCACCTCGAGTACCCAGCCAGCGTTCGAATATTGAGAATGAATTGTTCCGCTC